>NZ_JANLOF010000046.1:0-40472 GCF_025466135.1 Pseudomonas sp. 14P_5.3_Bac1
GTATCTGATGTACCGAGGTGCCTGCATCGCAGGCAAGCCAGCTCCCACATTGACCGAGTTCGGTCTTTCGATCAGTGCCCCGAAGCCTCCGGCCCGGCCTTCGCCGCAAACGGTGGTTTCGCCAGCCACACAATCACGATCAAGCCCATGAACATCCACCCCAGCAGCGTGAAGTAATCCACGGTGGACATCATGTACGCCTGGCTGGTGAGAATCTGGTCCAGCTGTGCATAAGCCTTGTGCCCTGCCCCGCCGAGTGCCTGCAAGGCATCACGGGTTGCCGAGTCGTAGGTGGTCATGTTCTCGCTCATGTACGCATGGTGCTGGTCGGCGCGGCGAATCCATATCCAGGTGGTCAGCGAGGCCGCAAAACTGCCGCCCAGGGTCCGCAGGAAGGTCGCCAGGCCCGCGCCGTCGGCGATTTGCGCCGGCGGCAGGTCGGACATCAGGATGCTCAAGGTCGGCATGAAGAACAGCGCCACGCCAATGCCCATGAACAGCTGCACCAGGGCGATGTGGGTGAAGTCGACTTCATTGGTAAAGCCGGCACGCATGAAACAACTCAGGCCAATCGCCAGGAACGCCAGCCCGGCCAGCAAGCGCAGGTCGAACTTGTGCGCGTACTTGCCTACAAACGGCGACATCAGCACCGGCAGAATGCCGATCGGTGCCACCGCCAGGCCCGCCCAGGTGGCGGTGTAGCCCATCTGGGTTTGCAGCCATTGCGGCAGGATCAGGTTGATGCCGAAGAACCCCGCATAACCGAGCACCAGAACAATGGTGCCGATGCGGAAGTTGCGGTAGGCAAACAGCCGCAGGTTGACCACCGGGTGCTTGTCGGTCATTTCCCAGATGACGAACACCGCCAGGGCTATCGCCGAAATCACGGCACCAACGATGATGAAGTTGGATTCGAACCAGTCCAGGTCATTGCCCTTGTCGAGGATGATCTGCAGCGCGCCAACACCGACGATCAGGCTCAGCAGCCCGACGTAATCCATCGGCTGGTAACTGGTGACCACCGGACGTTTCTTCAACTGCGAACGCACCACCAGCACCGCAAAGATGCCGATGGGCACGTTGATAAAGAAGATCCACGGCCAGCTGTAGCTGTCGGTAATCCAGCCGCCAAGGATCGGGCCGGCAATCGGCGCCACCACCGTGACCATCGCCAGTAACGCCAAGGCCATGCCGCGCCTCGCCGGCGGGTAAACCGCGATCAGCAACGTTTGGGTCATCGGGTACAGCGGCCCGGCCACCAGGCCCTGCAGCACCCGAAAGCCGATCAGCTCAGGCATCGAGGTGGAAATACCGCAGAGGAACGAGGCCAGCACAAACAGGATGGTCGCCCACAAAAACAGCTTCACCTCGCCAAAGCGCCGGCTCAACCAGCCGGTCAGCGGCAAGGCAATCGCGTTGCTCACCGCAAACGAGGTGATCACCCAGGTGCCCTGCTCCGAACTCACGCCGAGGTTGCCGGAAATGGTCGGCAAGGCCACGTTGGCGATCGTGGTGTCGAGCACCTGCATAAAGGTCGCCAGCGACAGGCCAATAGTGGCCATCAACAGGCTGGGTGGCGTGAACGAGGCGTTATTGCTCATCAGCGTTGCACAGCCTTGGGCGCGGCGAGGCTGTTGTCATGGATCAGCTGAGTGATCATGGCATCGGCTTCGGCCAATTGGCGGTCATACACGTTGGTGGTGAACGAGGCCTTTTGCGGCGCCTGCTGCGCCAGCACCGGGCCGCTCTTGTCGTGCAGGTCCACGTTGACCACGGTGCTCAAGCCCACACGCAGCGGGTGCTTGGCCAGCTCGTCGGCGTTGATATGAATACGCACGGGCACCCGTTGCACGATCTTGATCCAGTTACCGGTGGCGTTCTGCGCCGGCAGCAAGGCAAACGCGCTGCCGGTACCGGCGCCCAGGCTGTCCACGGTGCCGCTGTACTTCACGTCACTGCCGTAGATATCCGACTCGATGTCCACCGGCTGGCCGATACGCATATCGCGCAGCTGGGTTTCCTTGAAGTTGGCGTCGATCCACAACTGGTTCAGCGGGATCACCGCCATCAACGCGGTACCCGGCTGCACGCGCTGACCCAATTGCACCGTGCGCTTGGCCACATAGCCGGTTACCGGTGCAATCAAGGTGCTGCGGGCGTTGGTCAAGTACGCCTGGCGCAGTTGCGCGGCGGCGGCCTGCACGTCCGGGTGGGACGAAATCACCGTGTCGTCCACCAGCGCGCTGGAGGTCTTGAACTGTTGCTGCACGTTGGCCAGGGCGCTTTGCGCCGAGGTCAGGTCGTCACGGGCGTGGGACAGTTCTTCCTGGGAGATCGCGCCGCCGGCGGCAAGGTTCTTACGACGGTTGTAATTGTCCTGGGCCTTTTGCACGTTGGCTTGCTGCGCCAGCACCTGGGCTTTCATGCCATCAACGTTGCTGTACAAGCCCCGCACCTGGCGCACGGTGCGCGCGAGGTTGGCCTGGGCACTTTGCAGGCCGACAGCGGCGTCATTGGGGTCGAAGTTGATCAGCACCTGGCCTTCGTGGACCAGGTCGCCGTCGTCGGCGCCGATGCTGACCACAGTGCCGGTGACCAGCGGGGTGATTTCCACCACGTTGCCGTTCACATAGGCATCGTCGGTGCTTTCGTTGAAGCGCCCGTAAAGCTCATACCAGGCCCACACGCCGATCACGCCAAGAATCACGATCAGCGCCAGGCCGATCAGCATGATTTTGCGTTTGCGTGGGTTGCTGTCTTTCTGCTGCTCTTTCTGCTGCTCTTTAGGTTGCTCTGTTGCGTTGTTGCTTTCGGCAGTGGCCATGACAAATACCTCAAATTATTCCGTGCGTGTAGCTGGGGTGGTTACGGCCACGTTATCGGCGTTGTACCCGCCACCCAGGGCTTGCATCAATTGAATCGACAGATCGATCTGCGCAGCATTCAAGGCCGCCAACTGACGCTGGGCCTGCAGCAATTGCTGCTCGATGCTGAGTACATCCAGGTAATTCCCGATCCCCGAGCTATAGCGCTGAACCCCGGTGTCGTAAGACTGCTGGGCAATGTCCGCGGCGTGTTGCTGGGCCTGGATCTGCCGACCGGTATCGCGCAATTGCGAAAGGGTGTTGCCAATATCGCCCAAGGCTTGCACCAGGGTTTTGTTGTACTGGGCCACCGCCAGGTCGTAATCGGCGTCGCGGGCATCGAGGTCGGCGCGCAGGCGGCCGCCGTCGAAGATAGGCAACGAGACGGTCGGCGCAATGCTGAAGAAACGGCTGGCCGAGCCAAACATCGCGTCGCCCAACAACGACTCGGCCCCGGCGCTCGCGCTCAGGTTGAGGTTGGGGTAGAAGCGGGTCTTGCTGGCGGCGACATTCTTGCTTGCTGCCTCGACGCGCCAGCGTGCGGCGATCAAGTCCGGGCGACGGCCCAGCAACTCGGCCGGCAGCACAGAAGGCACGGCAACGGCGCTGGGTTTGAGCACGTTCGGGCGGGTCAGCTCGCTGCCACGGTCGGGGCCTTTGCCGAGCAATACGGCCAGGGCGATCTTGGCGCTTTGCAGCTGTTTTTCTGCATCGATCAATTGCGACTCAGAGCTGGCTTCCAGGCTTTCGGTCTGCTGGTACTGGTACTGGCTGTCGATGCCGGAACTCAGGCGGCGCTTGCTCAGGTCGAGCATCTGACGGGTGCGCTTGAGGTCGTCGGCGGCCAGGTCACGCACGATATGTGCCTGGCCCAGGTCGCTGTAGGCCTTGGCCACGTTGGCGGCCAGGGTCAGGCGCGCGGCCTGCTGATCGACTTCGGCGGCACGCGCCTGGCCCAACGCCGCTTCCCAGGCGGCGCGCTGGCCACCCCACAGGTCAAAGTTGTAGTTGAAGCTGGCGCCGATGTTACGCACGGTGGCGTAGGCATCGCCCTGCCCCAGCGGGTCCTGATCCTTGGCCAGGCGCGAACGGCTCACGCCGGCGCTGGCATCCAGGGTCGGCATGCGGGCGGCATCGGCGGCGTAGGCAGCGGCTTGCGCCTGGTGGGCACGGGCGCTGGCGACTTGCATGTCAGGGCTGTTTTGCAGGGCTTCATGGATCAAGCCGTCCAGCTGCGGGTCGCCAAGGCTCTTCCACCAATCAGCCGTCGGCCATGCGGCGCTCGACAAGGTCACGCCACTGAGGGACTTGCCGGTTTGCAACGTGTTGGCGTCGAGGCGTTGGCCCTGGGTGTCGAGGCCGCTGAAGTTGGCACAACCGGCCATGCTCATCGCCACCAGCACCAGGCTAAGTGCGCGTGTGTTCATTGATTACCTACCCGCTGGATGACGATGGCGTCACCGGCAGCTATCAGAATTTTCGTGAGGATTTTTTCCAGGGTTTGCAACTCGCCGGGCTGCAGGGCGCCGGCCAGCTCATTCATCGCCTGCGCGCCGATGTGCGGCAGCATGTCTGCCAGGCGCTGGCCGTCTTCGGTCAGTACCAGCTGCACCTGGCGCCGGTCCTGCTCGGAACGCTTGCGCGCCAGCAGGCCCTTTTGCTCCAGGCGGTCGAGCATGCGGGTCATGGAACCGCTGTCCAGCGACAGGTTGCGACACAGCTCGGCGGGCGTGTCGACCTCGTACTGGGCAATGATGATCAACACCTTGAACTGCGCGGCGGTGACGCCATGCGGTTCCATATGCGTGTCGATAATGCGGTCCTTGAGCAGCGCGGCGCGGCCCAGCAACAGGCCGAGGTGGCAGTTGCGAAAGCTGTCAGGGGTGAAGTGGGTCATCGAAAGTCACCTTATTACTGCCTAGGCAGTGAATGTATGACAAGATGTTACTGCTTAGGCAGCGAATGTCAAATGGAATTATTAGCTTGCTTGCTAATTGACCGACAGGTGGGCTGCACCACAAACGAACGTGGGAGCTGGCGTACCTGCGATGACGGTCTGTCAGTCAATGAATCATCGACTGATGGACCGCCATCGCCGGCAAGCCAGCTCCCACAATGTTTGTGCGTGAGGGTTTAGAAATCGCGCTTGTAGAAGATATCCAGTGAACTGGCCACGCCACTGGCCACTTCCAGGTACACCTTTTTGCTCAGCAGGTAGCGCAGGGCAATCGTACTGGCCGGCTCGAACACCCCAACCCCATACCGCAGGCTGAGTTTTTCGGTGATCTTGCCGCTGGCCACCACGGCGGTGTTATTGCCGGTGCCCTGGGTGTCGAGGTCGAAGTCCTGGATACCCAGCTTGTTGGCGATGTCCGAGGTCACCCCGGCGCTGCCCATCAACCCCAGCCCCAAGGCGGCTTCGGCCAGCATGTTGTTGTCTTCGCCGGTGTTGTTGCGCGAACGCCCCAGCACCAGATACGAGAGTGCATCCTCCTGAGGCATGCTCGGCTCGGAGAAGATCTGCGTGGTCGGCTGTTCGGCGCTGCCGCTCAAGCGAATACCGGCCGTCACCGTTCTGGACGGTTCGGTAACGACGCGCACGGCTTCGACATCCAGGAACGGTTGGTCCAATGGCCCTGCAAACAACAGCCGCGCGCGGCGCACGTCCAGCCGCTGCCCGTAGGCACGGTAGCGGCCATCGTTGAGCCACAGCTCGCCACGGGTGTCCATGTTGTCGCCGATGTGCACATGGCCCTGCACTTTGGCGGTGAGCCCGAAGCCCGCGAAGTTGAGCTGGTCTTCGCCCACCACCACGTCGATGTCCATGGCCATCGCCATCGGCGCCTTGCCCTCCTCGGTCTGGCTGCCGACGATCACGGTGTCATCGGAGACCTTGACGGTGGACGGCGGCAATTCACGCACGGTGATGTCGCCACGCGGGATGTGCACCTTGCCGGCAATCGCCAGTTTGTCGTTTTTCAGGCTGATTTTCAGGTCCGGCGCCACTTCCAGCTTGGCGTAAGGCTCAACCGTGACCGGCAATTGCGCGCCTTGCAGGCTGAGGTCCACCACCAGCGCCTGGCCCCAGTCGATCTGCCCCTTGAGGCTGCCCTGCCCGGCCTTGCCGCTGTGCCACGCGCCATTCAACTGCACGCTTTCGCCGGCAATCAGGGCCTGCACGTTCAAGCCTTCAAGGCTGATCGGCAACTCCGGCCCGGAGACTTCACCGCCCACCAGATTCACGTTGCCGTTGACCTGCGGTGCCAGCAAACCACCGGAGATACGCCCGTTGCCGTTGAGCTTGCCGGTGAGTTTGTCCACCATCGGCACAAACGGTCGGGCCACGGCGAGGTCCAGGCCGTTGAGGCTGAAATTACCGGTGATCGGCTTGTTCTTCGGCAACGGGTTGATCTGCGCCTGCACCAGCAACTCGCCGAGCTTGCCGCCACGGAAGGTCAGCTGAGTGTCGATGCGTTTAGGGTTGAGGGTGGTTTCCAGCTTCAGGGTGTCGTAGGGGAAATCCACCCACTGAGCCTTGTCCTTGACGCGCAGGGTGCCACCGCTGGCATCCACCGCGATCACGCCTTTAGGCCCGCTGGCGGGCAGGTCGAGCTGCACGTCGGCGTTGAGCCTGCCTTGCCAGGCGAAATCCTTGGGCAGAAAGGCAGCCAGGCTGTCGATAGGGAATTGCTTGAGGTGGTAACGCAACTTCGGCTCAGGCATCAGGCGCTGGTCTTCACCGCACAGGCTGGAAGGGCCAGACACCCAGCAATGCGCCGCAAAGGTCAGCTTGCCGTCCGCCAGGCGCTCGATCCTGGCCGGGGCTTGCAGCTTCCAGTCCTGGCCACCGGCTTGAACGTCACCGCTGGCCAGGCGCCCGCGCCAGTTACCTTTGTCGAGGTTGCCATCGAGCGCCAGGCCCAGCTTGACCAGCGGCCCGGCCAGGTCCAGCTGGACTTTCTGGCTTTTGATATCCCCTTGAGCGCTGGCGGTCAGGGTGCCGACCTGGGTGTCGCCGGCCTGAATGCCACTGCCCTTGAGGTCGATCTTCGCGCGCTGGGCGTTGTCGAGTGTGGCGTTGAGGGTGAGGTTTTGCAGTTGATTGTCGGCGAACGCCAGTTGCTGGCCTTTAAGGTCGAGTTTGCCTTGCGGCGCCTTCAACGTACCGGCCACATCGACGCGCCCGTTGATCTGCCCGCGCAGTTGCGGCCACAGCTGGGCCAGGCGCGTCAGCTTGATGTCGATCTGCCCGGCCACACGTTGCTGCAGGCTGCCGCTGCCATTGATGCGGTTATCACCCAGGCGGATGTCCAGGTTGGCCAGGGTCCATTGCTCGCCTGCGCCGTCTGCCTTGGCCGCCAGCACGGCGGTCTGACCGCGCAAGCGGCCCTTGAGGTCGAGGTCGGCGTTGAGCTTGAGTTGTTCATGTTTGAACTCGCCCTTGCTGCGCAGCGGCCCGGCCAACGTGCCCGGCAACTCCGCGACCCAGTACGCCGGGTTCAGCGCCGACAGGTCCAGCGCGGTGTCCCAGGCAATGCCGTCGGCAAACTGCAGGCTCAGGTGGCCTTCAGCCTTGCCTTGGCCGGCCGTCAATTTCAGTTCGGGCAGGAAGAGTTGCTTGAGGTCGCCACTGAACGGCGTGACCACATTGAATTTGCCGGCCGGGCCGTCGAGGTCGGCCTTGAGGTTGCCGAGGTAACTGCCGTCTTTGTAGGAAATCTCGCCGTTGAGCGTATGCAGCGCGAACTGCGGCTCATCAATCAATGGATAGAGGCGGTGCCAGGGAAAATCCAGCCAATCGATCTTGGCGTCGGCGCTGAAGCCTTGTTGCCAGTCCAGATTGGCGCTGAGCTTGAGGCTTTGCTGGTCGCCGGCATTCAAATCCAGGCCGGCGATCTGCGCGCCCTTGGCGTCAACCTTGCCCTGCAGCAGCAGGTCCACCGGGCCTTTTTCCGCTGGCAGCACGGCCTTGCCCAACAGTTGATAACCGCTGCTCAGGTCACCCTTGGCGGTGAGGTCCAGTTGATTGAGTTGCAGGGTGTCGGGCAAGTCGGCGCTGGGCTTGAAGCCGTCGGCGCTGATGTGCAATTGCGCGGGCAAGTTCTCCACCAGTGGTTGCAGCTCACCGCTGAGTTTGGCGGGCAGGTAGCCACTGCTGTCGGCGTCGAGTTTGAGGGTCTTGAGCAAGTCTCCGTCGAGCTTGAGGGCAACCTTCCACGGCGCGCCGCCGGGCGCGTACGGCAGGCTCAGGTTGCCCGTGGCGCTCAGCGGCCAGTTGCCGGTCGGTTGCAGCAGACCGGCCAGGTCCAGCACCAGGTCATCGCGTTGCAGGTGCACCGAGTCGATCTGCAGGCCCGCGGCGGTCCAGTGCGCCGCGAGCTGCAAGCCCTTGAGCTCTTCGCTGCCATTGAACAGCAGGCTACCGACGCGAACGTCGCCCAACTGGATCGCCACCGGCAGTTTCAACTCCGGCAGCTGGATCGGCCCGCTGCTGCTGTCATCGGTACTGGGTGGGAATTGCAGGCTGACCTGCTCCACGTCCAGCTGGTTGATGCACAGGGTCATGCGCAGCAGGCAGGCCGGCGACCAGTCGAACTTCGCCGCATTCAGCTCGACCCGGCTGGTGTCTTGCTGCCACAGCAGGTGGTCGACACGCCACTGGCCACCCAAATGCCCCTGGAAATTCTCAACCGTCAATCCGGGCACCTGGCGCAAGGCCCAGCGGCTGCCCGCTTGGCTGCCGAGTACCGCCCACAGTGCCAGTAACACCACGGTGAAGACTGCCACGATGGCCAGCCCCGCTATTTTCAAACCACGCATCACAGCTCAGGCCCCATGGAAAAGTGCAAACGAATGCCGCCCGGATCTTCCAGGGCATGGGCCAGGTCGAGGCGGATCGGGCCCACCGGCGACACCCAACGCACGCCCACGCCCACACCGGTTTTCAGGCTCGGCATGTCCAGGCTGTTGAAGGAGTTGCCTTGGTCGACAAAGGTCGCGATCCGCCATTTTTCGGCGATGGAATATTGATATTCGGCACTCAGCGCCACCATGTAGCGGCCGCCGATGCGGTCACCGCGATCGTTTTCGGGTGACAACGTCTGGTACTCGTAGCCACGCACGCTCTGGTCACCACCGGCAAAAAAGCGCAGCGATGGCGGCACCGATTTGTAGCCATTGGTGGCACTGCCGCCAAACTGCGCACGGCCGAGGAAACGGTGGTTGTCCCACAAGGTGGTCAAGCCCTTGATCGTGGCGGTGCCGTAAAGCAGGTTGGTGTCGGAACCCAGGCCTTCCTTGGCGACCTTGGCGTCGAACATCAGGCGATAGCCATTGTGCGGATCGATGCGGTTGTCGCTGCGCAGGTAGGAATAATTGATCCCCGGCATCACCAGGTTACTCAGGCCCGAGTCGTTGCCCAGGCGGTATTCTTCGCGCTGGTATTTGAGCGAGATGACCCGCGTCCAGCCGCTGGGCAATTTGCTGTGCCATTCAGGGCCGAGGGTGAGCAATTTACTCAGGGTGTCGGTATTGGCGATTTCTTCATTCTGGTAGCCGCCGGCAAAACGCAGTTTGTCGGTGAGCGGTGGGTCCAGCGGGATGTCGTACCACAGGCCGACGTTCTGGCGCGGCGCCGACAGCTCGGCTTCCCAGCCATAGCTGTGACCTTGTGGGTTGACCCAGTGACGCGTCCAGTTGGCTTTGCCGCGCGGGCCGACGTCGGTCGAGTAACCCAGGCCCAGGCCCATGGTGCGCGGCTTGCGGGTGTCCAGTTGCACCGCCACCGGGATCACATCGTTGGCCGAGGCTGCGGGGCTTGCGTCTACGCGCACGGTTTCGAAAAAGCCACTCGCCTGCAGGTTCTGGTTGAGTTCGGCGATCAGCTCGGAGTCGTAAGGGTCGCCGCTTTTGAACGGCACCATGCGTTGCAGCAGGTCTTCATCAAACGGCGTGTCGCCGGCGAAGCTGACCTTGCCCATGCTGTAGCGCGGGCCGCTGTCGTAAATGAGTTCGATATCGGCGACGCCGGCTTTAGGGTCAACCGAGAGTTTCTGGCTGGTAAAGCGCCCGCTGAAAAAGCCGTAGCGCGAGGCCTGGTTCTGGATCAGACGCTTGGCGTCTTCGTAGTGGCCGTGGTTGAGCACGGCGCCGGATGTGAGGTCGCTGCTGTCGGGCACGCGAAAAGCCTTGAGGCTCGCGGCCTGGCCGTCAACCCGAATGGTCACGTTGCGCAAATGCACCGGCTCGCCGGGGTCGATGGTGAGGATCAGGCGTGGATTCTTGCCGCCTTTTACATCACTGACGATTTGTGGCTGATAGTAGCCCAGCGCCTGGGCCGCCTTGCGGGCCTGCTCTTCGGCGCCGCGGCTGAACCGCAGCAGGGCTTCTTCATCACGATCGCCTACCCCGCCGATATAGCCTTCGATGTTGGCTTTCAACGCGTCGTTTGTAGGCTTGATCCGCACGTCCAATTCGCTTTGCGCCAAGGCGCCGCAGCTTGTGAACAGCAGAATCAAGCCGCTGGTAAATCTTCCTGGAAACTTCATAGGCGCGGATGCTACACGAGCTGGGGAGAGACTTTGAACCCGGAATTATCTGAATAATTCTGCATTAAGCCGTTGCAACATGTAACGACTGCGGATTGGGGTGGAAAAACACGTGCTCCAGGATAGGCCCTATCGCCACTTCGCCGATTTCCTCATAGCCCTGGCGCTTATAAAAATCCAGGTAGCGTGAGTTGCCGGTATCGAGCACTACGCCTGAGGAATGCGGGTCGTCGGCGCACCAGTTGTGCACGGCCTCCAGCAATTGCTCGCCATAGTGTTTGCCCTGAAATTGCGGGTGGATGCCCAACAACGGCAGTACGTGCACCGACTCGGTCGGCAGGCACGCCAGCACTGCGTGATGGTATTCCAGGTAACGGCGAGTGCCGCGCACACCGGTGCTCAACCACATGCGCAATTGCCACGCCCAGCTTTCGGTAATGCCCAGGCGCCGTTGCGGTGGCGCAATCAGGGCGATGCCGATCAGCCGGTCGTTGACGAACAGGCCGATGGCGGGCAGTTTCTGAAAGAAATGCTGCTTGACCAGCTCACGCACCGTGGCGCGTACCCGCTGTTCATAGCCTGGGCGTTCAGCTTCGAAGATGTAGGCGAACGTCGGCTCATGCCGATAAGCCTGGTAGAGCATGGAGCGCGCTTCGCGCGAATAGCCGCTGTTGAGCAGGCGGATCTCGGCAAGGGCCGTCGAAGTGTCAGGCATACAGTCAATCTCCCTGGGCGCCATTCAGAAGATGGCGTTCTTATGGGTACGAACCTACGCAGCACCAGTCGTTCCCAGACATTAGCAGTGCATCTGCTCGACCGCCACGCTGGCCCCCGTCGGACTTGTCGGCTAGCATCGCCCTTTTGCCAGACTGGACTGCCGACCATGAAAATCGTCTCCTTCAATATCAACGGGCTGCGCGCCCGCCCTCATCAGCTGGCGGCGCTGATTGAAAAGCATCAACCCGACGTGATCGGCCTGCAGGAAACCAAGGTTCATGATGACCAGTTCCCGCTGGCCGAAGTGCAGGCCTTGGGCTACCACGTTTATTACCACGGCCAAAAAGGCCATTACGGGGTGGCCCTGCTCTCGCGCAAAGAAGCGCTGAGCGTGCACAAAGGTTTTGCCAGCGATGAAGAAGACGCCCAGCGCCGCTTCATCTGGGGCACCTTCGCCGATGAGAACGGCAACCCCGTGACCATCATGAACGGCTACTTCCCCCAGGGTGAAAGCCGCGACCACCCGACCAAGTTTCCGGCCAAAAAACGCTTCTACGAAGATTTGCAGCACCTGCTGGAAAGCCAGTTCAGCAATGACCAGGCGTTGGTGGTGATGGGCGACATCAACATCTCCCCGCAAGACTGCGACATCGGTATCGGCGCCGACAACGCCAAACGCTGGCTGAAAACCGGCAAGTGCAGCTTCTTGCCGGAAGAACGCGAGTGGATGGCCCGCCTGAAAAACTGGGGCCTGGTGGACAGCTTCCGCCACCTCAACCCGGACGTGGCCGACCGCTTCAGTTGGTTTGATTACCGCAGCCGTGGGTTCGAAGATGAGCCCAAGCGCGGCCTGCGCATTGACGTGATCATGGCGTCCAACGGCCTGGTGCCGCGGGTCAAGGATGCCGGCGTGGACTACGAGCTTCGGGCGCTGGAAAAGCCGTCCGACCATGCGCCGATCTGGCTGGAACTGAGCTGACGCGACTCAATGTGGGAGCTGGCTTGCCTGCGATGCAGGCACTTCGGTCTTCCAGCTAAACCGAGTTGATGCTATCGCAGGCAAGCCAGCTCCCACCTTTGGGTTGGTTGTGTGCCCGTCACACCGTTGAAACCTTACTGACTTAATCTCCCGGCACTCCCTTTGGCTTAAGAAGGTGCCGGCATGATGCTGCGCGTTCTGCTCCTGTTGATCCTGCCCCTCTACGCAGTTGCCGCTGCCCTGCCCGTTCCCGACCAAGGCCCCGCGTTGCGCATCCAGGGTTCCAACACCATCGGCGCCGCGCTCGGGCCCGCGCTGGTCATGGGCATGATGCAATACCAGGGCTTGCAGGCGGTGCACAGTGAACCGGGCGACGGCGCCAATGAACAGCGCGTGATCGGCAAGACCCGCCAAGGCAGGACGGTCACCATCGAGGTGGCGGCCCACGGTTCCAGTACCGGGTTCGCGGCGTTGAAAAACCTCAGCGCCGACCTCGCCGCGTCGTCGCGCCCGATCAAGGACAGCGAACTGGTGGACCTTGAACCCTTGGGCGACCTGAAAAGCCCCGAGGCTGAGCAAGTGATCGCCATTGATGGCCTGGCGATTATCCTCAACCCGCAAAACCCGTTGAAGACCCTGAACACCGAGCAACTGGCGCAGATTTTCAATGGCGAAGTCGACACGTGGGAGGCACTGGGCGGCATCGGCGGGCCGATTCATTTGTATGCCCGGGATGATCAGTCCGGCACCTACGACACCTTTAAGGAACTGGTGCTACGCCTGCGCGGTAAACCCCTGGCACCTGCCAAGCGTTTTGAGTCCAGTGAGCAACTGTCCGATGCCGTAAGCCAGAACCCTCAGGGCATCGGCTTTATCGGCCTGCCGTATGTGCGCCAGGCCAAGGCCGTGGCAATCGTCGATGGCGACTCACAACCGATGTTGCCGTTGAACAGCCTGATTGCCACCGAGGACTACCCGCTGTCACGCCGACTGTTCTTTTACCTGCCGCCCTCGAGCCGCAACCCGTGGGCCAAGGCGCTCGTGGACTTTACCCAGAGCAGCAAAGGCCAGGCGATTGTTGCAGCCAACGGTTTTATCGCGCAGCAGGTGCAGGCGATCAGCGTGGAGCCGCGCCCGTCGATGCCTGCGGACTATCAAGCCATCGCGCGTGAGGCCCAGCGACTGAGCGTGAATTTCCGCTTCGAAGAGGGCAGCGCCAGCCTCGACAACAAGGCGCGTCAGGATTTGCAGCGGGTGGTGGCGTACCTGAAAAGCCACGACAAACTCCACAAGCAGGTGACGCTCGTAGGGTTTGGCGACGCCAAGAATGACCCACAGCGCGCCGCGCTACTGTCGAAGTTGCGGGCAATGGCGGTACGCCGCGAACTGGTGAGGAACGGTGTGGTGCTGCGCGATATTCTCGGCTTCGGCGCGCAGATGCCGGTGGCGGCGAACACGGCGGACGAGGGGCGGATCAAAAACCGGCGAGTGGAGGTTTGGGTGCACTGACGCCTGGCGAGCAAGCCCGCTGTGGCGAGCGGACTTGCCCCACGTTGGGCTGCGCAGCAGCCCCATAATCACACGCACTCTTGCAGGCAGAACCGGTCGCATGGTTTCAGGGCTGCTGCGCAGTCCAACGCGGGGCAAGCCCGCTGGCTACATTTACTGCCCGCTGCGCATCAGCTCTTTGGGCACGTACTTGCCGATCTCGAACTTGCCGATCGCCGCACGGTGCACTTCATCCGGGCCGTCGGCCAGGCGCAAGGTGCGTTGCATGGCGTACATGTAGGCCAGCGGGAAGTCGTTGGAAACCCCGGCACCGCCGTGAATCTGGATGGCGCGGTCAATCACTTTCAACGCCACATTCGGCGCCACCACCTTGATCTGCGCGATTTCGCTTTTCGCAACTTTGTTGCCCACGGTGTCCATCATGTACGCCGCTTTCAAGGTCAGCAGGCGGGCCATGTCGATTTCCATCCGTGAGTCGGCGATCTTGTCGATATTGCCGCCCAGACGGGCCAATGGTTTACCGAACGCGGTGCGGCTGACGGAGCGTTTGCACATCAGTTCCAGCGCGCGCTCGGCCATGCCGATGGAGCGCATGCAGTGGTGGATACGGCCTGGGCCAAGGCGGCCCTGGGCAATTTCGAAGCCGCGACCTTCGCCGAGCAGTACGTTTTCGTACGGCACGCGCACGTTGTCGAACAGCACTTCGGCGTGGCCGTGCGGGGCGTCGTCGTAGCCGAAGACCGGCAATGGGCGCACGATTTTTACGCCGGGGGCATCCACCGGCACCAGGATCATCGAGTGCTGCTGATGACGCGGTGCATCCGGGTTGCTCAGGCCCATGAAGATCAAGATCTTGCAGCGCGGATCGCAGGCGCCGGAGGTCCACCATTTTTTGCCGTTGATCACCCACTCGTCGCCCTGGCGCTCGGCACGGGCGGCCATGTTGGTGGCGTCTGAGGACGCCACGTCCGGTTCGGTCATGGCAAAGGCCGAGCGAATCTCGCCGCGCAGCAACGGCTCGAGCCAGCGTTGTTTTTGCTCTGCGTTGGCGTAGCGCACCAGCACTTCCATGTTGCCGGTGTCGGGGGCTGAGCAGTTGAACGGCTCCGGGCCCAGCAGCGAGCGGCCCATGATCTCGGCCAGTGGTGCGTATTCGAGGTTGGTCAGGCCGGCGCCCAGTTCGGATTCGGGCAGGAACAGGTTCCACAGGCCTTCGGCTTTTGCCTTGGCTTTCAACTCTTCCATGATGGCGGTGGGCTGCCAGCGGTCGCCTTCGCTGACCTGGCGTTCGAACACCGGCTCGGCCGGGTAAACGTAAGCGTCCATGAATGCGGTGACGCGTTCACGCAGTTCCTGAACCTTGGGCGAATAGGCGAAATCCATGAGCAGCTCCCTTCTCTGAGAGGTTGTTTAGGTCATGCAATCGATGCTAGAACAGCGCTGATAATTTACCTAGCCTATTCTCGGCGTGTATTAACATTCATCACCGATATATGATCGGCGCCTGAGCACCTGACAAATCGCCACCTAACAATAAGAGCGCAACGAAATGAATCTGAGCAAGGTCGACCTCAACCTCTTTATTGTCTTCGATGCGATCTACACCGAAGCCAACTTGACCCGTGCCGGGCAGATCGTCGGCATCACCCAGCCGGCGGTGTCCAACGCGCTGGCGCGCTTGCGCGAAACCTTCAATGACCCGTTGTTCGTGCGCACGGCCCAGGGCATGGTGCCCACGCCGATGGCGCAGAACATCATCGGCCCGGTGCGCAATGCGTTGTCGTTGCTGCGGGTGTCGGTGCAGGAAAGCCGGATTTTCAACCCGCAGCAGGCGGCCAAAACCTACCGCATCAGCATGACCGACCTCACCGAAGCGGTGATTCTGCCGCTGTTGTTTCAGCGCCTGCGCCGCCTGGCGCCGACGGTGGTGATCGAGAGTTTCCTGTCCAAACGCCGCGAAACCACCAAGGAACTCGCCGCCGGACGCCTGGATTTTGCCGTGGATGCGCCGCTTAACACCGACCCGCAAGTGCGCCACGTCAAGCTGATGGAAGACCGCTACGTGTGCGCCATGCGCAAGGGCCATCCGATGGCGGGCAAGGACAAATTCACGCTGGATGACTACCTGTCGCTGACGCATATCCATATCTCCAGCCGCCGCAACGGCCTGGGCCATGTGGACCTGGCCCTGGGCAAGATGGGCATCCAGCGCAAGATCGCCCTGCGCTCTCAGCATTACCTGATGGCCTCGCAAGTGTTGCAGCAGACCGACATGGTGATGACCGTGCCCGAGCGCTTTGCCCGGCGCCATGAATTGCACTGGTTCAACCTGCCGGTCAACGATGTGCCGCCTGTGGAAACTCACTTGTACTGGCACGAAAGCACCGACCAGGACCCGGCCAACCGCTGGATGCGCGAGCAAATGATTGAGTTGTGCCAACAGGTGACGGCGCATGAGAAAAAGCTCGATGGCAAGCATGCCTGACCTGTGGCAAGCAGACTTTTTGTGGTGATCAGGCCCTGTGTGACAAGCAGGCCCTGTGTGGCGAGCAGGCTTGCCCTGCGTTGGGCTGCGTAGCAGCCCCAAACCCAGGCGCCGCGTTTTCCCTGAAAAATTGAGTCAATGTTTATTGCTGGCGCGTCACACCCAACGCAGGGCAAGCCTGCTCGCCACAACACGCCCGCTCATAAGGTTGGAAAGGCAGCTTGACGTTCACGTCAACCTGACATTAGCTTAGGCCAAGACCTTCTTGAGCGCCCCCATGAGCACGACTTACAGCATCTCCGACCTCGCCCGCGAGCTCGACATCACCACCCGCGCCATTCGCTTCTATGAAGAACAAGGCCTGCTGGCCCCGGAACGCCGGGGCCAGGAGCGCATCTACTCGGCGCGCGACAAGGTCAGCCTCAAACTGATCCTGCGCGGCAAGCGCATCGGTTTCTCCCTGGCCGAGTGCCGCGAGCTGATCGAACTCTACGACCCCAGCAGCGGCAACCACATCCAACTCAACAGCATGCTCGCCAAAATCGCCGAACGCCGTGAGCAGCTTGAGCAACAACTGCTGGATATCGAACAGATGAAGCTGGAACTGGACACCGCCGAAGAGCGCTGCACCCAGGCCCTGGCGCAGACCATGAGCCAGGTTGGCCAATAACGATAAGGTAGCCATCATGCCCCTCCCCTCACACGTACGCCTGGTGGAAGTCGGCCCGCGCGACGGCCTGCAGAACGAAGCCCAGCCCATCAGCGTGGCCGACAAGGTCCAACTGGTGGATGCCCTGACCGGCGCGGGCTTGAGCTATATCGAAGTGGGCAGCTTTGTCTCGCCCAAGTGGGTCCCGCAGATGGCCGGGTCGGCGCAAGTGTTTGCGCAAATACAACGCAAACCCGGCGTGACCTACGGCGCACTCGCACCGAACCTGCGCGGTTTTGAAGATGCCGTGGCCGCGGGCGTAAAGGAAGTCGCCGTGTTTGCGGCCGCGTCCGAGGCGTTTTCCCAACGCAACATCAATTGCTCCATCAGCGAAAGCCTGGAGCGCTTTGCGCCCATCATGGCGGCGGCCAAGCAGCACGGCGTCAGCGTGCGCGGGTATGTGTCGTGTGTGTTGGGTTGCCCTTACGAAGGTGACATCGCGCCGGAACAGGTCGCGGCGGTCGCGCGCGAGTTGTACGCCATGGGCTGCTATGAGGTTTCCCTGGGCGACACCATCGGCACTGGCACGGCGGGCGCTACGCGGCGGCTCTTTGAGGTGGTCGGCGCGCAGGTGCCACGGGACAAGTTGGCCGGGCACTTCCATGACACCTACGGCCAGGCGATTGCGAATATCTACGCCAGTGTGCTGGAAGGGATCACGGTGTTCGACAGCTCCATCGCGGGCCTGGGCGGCTGCCCCTACGCCAAGGGCGCCAGCGGTAATGTGGCGACTGAAGACGTGGTGTATTTGCTCAACGGTCTGGGTATCGACACGGGCATCGACCTGCAGGCGCTAATTCTCGCGGGCCAGCAAATCAGCAGCGTGCTCGGCCGGCCCACCGGGTCGCGGGTGGCCAAGGCGCGTAACGCCAGTTGAGTAGAGCGGCTGTGACAATGTGTTACCGCACCGCTACATATCGAGTAACACGGGAACATATTTTGTCGCATTCGCTGTAGGCGATTTCTTATAAAAAATTCAACCTGCTGATTTTAAAGGATTTTTAAAAGTTGGCACGGCTTCTGCTATCTCTATTGCATAACAAGAATAAAAAGCGCCAAACCTAATAAAAATAAGACGAAACGACTCTGACATAACAAAAACAACACGGCAGAGACGCAGCTAACAGATTTTTTTGGAGAAGATGTGCTTCGCAGGGTACGGCATGCCGAAACCCGCAACCGGTTAGAGAAAAATAAAACTACCTCAGGTAGCTGCCACTGGTTGGATCGGTAACGAAGAAGCAGATCAGCGCTCAAAAAAATACGTTTGCTCTTGACCCCGAATGGGGGTCGCCCAAAACAGCGGTAAAGGGTAACGGTTGCCAAAAACAACAACAGGCCGCCCCTCAATAATAAAAAAGAGCACGCAACGACAAATTAAAGGGGACCTTCGGGTCCCCTTTGTGCTTTCCGGGATTCGACAAACGCTCGTCTGGCATCGATCAAAAAGCGTGTTCGCGAAGGCGGTGTGTCATTGACAGATGAGCTGGCTGACCCTGCGCATTCGCGAGCAAGCCCGCTCCCACATGGGTTTGGGTTGTCAGTTGGACTGGGTTTTCAGCTCCTCAATCGAGATTTCGCGCATGCGAAATTTCTGGATCTTGCCCGTCACCGTCATCGGAAACTCTTCCACGAATTTGAAATGCTTGGGCGTCTTGAAATGCGCGATGCGGCCCTTGCACCAGGTTTGCAGCTCCAGCTCGTTGGCCATATGGCCCGGATGGAACTTGACCCAGGCGACGATCTCTTCACCGTAACGCTCATCCGGAATGCCAATAACTTGCACATCTGCCACCGCCGGGTGGGTGAAGAAAAACTCTTCGAGCTCGCGCGGGTACACGTTTTCGCCACCGCGAATGATCATGTCCTTGTTGCGCCCGGCAATACATACGTAACCGTGTTCATCCATGGTCGCCAGGTCGCCGGTGTGCATCCAGCCCGCGTCATCGATGGCGTCACGGGTGCCGTCGGGGTTGTTCCAGTAGCCGAGCATGACGCTGTAGCCGCGCGTGCACAGCTCGCCGATTTCACCGCGCGCGACGGTATTGCCAGCAGTGTCGATAATCTTGTTTTCCAGCTGCGGCTGGGTACGGCCCACGGTAGTGACGCGTCGCTCCAGGTCATCGTTGGCACCGGTTTGCAGTGACACCGGGCTGGTTTCGGTCATGCCGTAGGCAATCTGCACTTCACCCATGTGCAGCTCGCTGATGACGCGGCGCATCACCTCGATAGGGCATGTGGCCCCGGCCATGATCCCGGTGCGCAAGCTTGTCAGCTCGAATTCGCCGCGGCGAGGATGATCGAGGATGGCGATGAACATGGTCGGCACGCCGTAGAGGCCGGTGGCGCGCTCTTCGGCGACGGCGCTGAGGGTCAGCAGCGGATCAAAGCCGTCATTCGGGTAGATCATCGTGGTGCCGTGAGTGATGCAGCCAAGGTTGCCCATGACCATGCCAAAGCAGTGATACAACGGCACCGGGATCACCAGCCGGTCCTGCGCCGTGAGGCCCAGGCTTTCGCCAACCATGTAGCCGTTATTGAGAATGTTGTGATGACTGAGGGTGGCGCCCTTGGGAAACCCGGTGGTGCCGGAGGTGTACTGAATGTTCACGGCCTGGTCGAAGTGCAGGCTGGCCTGGCGCCTGTGCAGCTGTTCGGGCGGGACGCCAGCCCCCAGGGCCGCCAGCTGCGACCAGGGCAGAAACCCCTGCGGTGGGTTGGGATCGAGGCTGATCATGGCGCCCAGGTTGGGGCTCAGTGCCTGCAGCATGGCGTGGTAATCAGAGGTTTTGAATGACCCGGCGCACACCAGCCATTGGCAACCGGACTGCTTGAGCACGTACTCCAGCTCACTGCTGCGGTAGGCCGGGTTGATGTTGACCAGAATCACACCAAGCTTGGCACTGGCAATCTGGGTGATGCACCACTCTGCACAATTGGGCGCCCAGATGCCCAGGCGGTCACCGGCTTGCATGCCCAGGGCCAGAAACGCACGGGCGTGCAAATCAACCGTGTGGGCCAGTTGCCGCCAGGTGTAGCGGCGTTGCTGATGGCGCACCACCAACGCTTCACCCTCGGGATAGCGCGAGACCGTGTTATCGAAGGCCTGGCCAATGGTCATGGCCAGCAAGGTCTTGTCCTGAGAGCCACGGCTGTAGCTCTGATTCGGTTGATCCATAACGACCCCTTTTGTCTTTTTTGTAAGGTGGACGGCGGCTGCTTGACGTAAACGTAAACTACGATTGACAGCGTCGCAACGCAAGCTTACGTTAACGTAAAGGTGAGCGCCCTCCCCGGCGCTCAACCACACAACAACAAAGCTCACATTAAGGTGCCTGTCCATGAGTTACCCGTCCCTGAACTTCGCCCTCGGCGAAACCATCGACATGCTGCGCGACCAGGTGCAGTCCTTCGTGGCCAAGGAAATCGCGCCCCGCGCGGCTCAAATCGACAGTGACAACCTGTTCCCCGCCGATATGTGGCGCAAGTTCGGTGACATGGGCCTGCTCGGCATTACGGTGCCGGAAGAGTACGGCGGCGCCGGCCTGGGCTACCTCGCCCACGTGGTGGCCATTGAAGAAATCAGCCGAGGTTCGGCGTCAGTCGGCTTGTCCTATGGCGCTCACTCAAACCTGTGCGTCAACCAGATCAACCGCAACGGCAGCCACGAACAGAAGCTCAAATACCTGCCGAAGCTGATCAGCGGCGAGCATATCGGCGCCCTCGCCATGAGCGAACCGAATGCCGGCTCCGACGTGGTCTCGATGAAACTGCGCGCCGAAAAACGCGGCGACCACTATGTGCTCAACGGCAGCAAGACCTGGATCACCAACGGCCCTGATGCCAACACCTTCGTGATCTACGCCAAGACCGACGTGGAAAAAGGCCCTCACGGCATCACCGCGTTTATCGTCGAGCGCGACTGGAAAGGCTTCAGCCGCAGCAACAAGTTCGACAAGCTCGGCATGCGCGGCTCCAACACTTGCGAGCTGTTTTTCGATGACGTGCAAGTGCCCGAAGAAAACATCCTCGGCGCACTCAATGGCGGCGTGAAAGTGCTGATGAGCGGCCTGGACTACGAACGCGTGGTGCTGGCGGGCGGCCCGATCGGCATCATGCAAGCGTGCATGGACCTGATCGTGCCGTACATCCACGACCGCAAGCAGTTTGGCCAGAGCATCGGCGAATTCCAGCTGATCCAAGGCAAGGTCGCCGACATGTACACCCAGCTCAATGCCAGCCGCGCCTACCTCTACGCGGTGGCGCAGGCATGCGAGCGCGGTGAGACCACGCGCAAGGACGCCGCCGGGGTAATCCTGTTCAGCTCCGAGCGCGCCACACACATGGCCCTGGACGCCATTCAGATTCTGGGCGGTAACGGTTACATCAACGAATTCCCCGCCGGGCGCCTGCTGCGTGACGCCAAGCTGTACGAAATAGGCGCCGGCACCAGTGAGATTCGCCGGATGCTGATCGGCCGCGAACTCTTCAACGAAACCCGCTGAAGGAGCGCCCATGGCCACCTTGCACACCCGACTCAACCCGCGCTCGGCAGAATTTGCCGACAACAGCGCAGCCATGCGCCTACAGGTCGACGCCCTGCACAGCCTGCTCGCCCACGTGCAGCAAGGCGGTGGCGCCAAGGCTCAAGAGCGGCACACGTCGCGCGGCAAACTGCTGCCCCGTGAGCGGATCAATCGTTTGCTCGACCCGGGCTCGCCGTTCCTTGAACTGAGCCAACTGGCGGCCCATCAGGTGTACGGCGAAGACGTGCCGGCGGCCGGGGTGATTGCCGGGATCGGCCGCGTGGAAGGCGTCGAATGCATGATTGTCGCCAACGACGCCACGGTAAAAGGCGGCTCCTACTACCCGCTCACGGTAAAAAAACACCTGCGCGCGCAGACCATCGCCGAGCAGAACCGCCTGCCGTGCATCTACCTCGTGGACTCCGGTGGCGCCAACCTGCCGCGTCAGGATGAGGTCTTCCCGGATCGCGAGCACTTCGGGCGGATCTTCTTCAACCAAGCGAATATGAGCGCCCAGGGCATCCCGCAGATTGCGGTGGTGATGGGCTCGTGCACGGCGGGCGGTGCCTACGTGCCGGCCATGGCCGACGAAGCGATCATGGTGCGTCAGCAGGCGACCATCTTCCTCGCCGGCCCGCCGCTGGTGAAAGCGGCGACCGGCGAGGTGGTCAGCGCCGAAGACTTGGGCGGCGCCGACGTGCACTGCAAGATCTCCGGTGTGGCCGACCACTATGCCGACAGCGATGAACACGCGCTGGCCCTGGCGCGGCGCAGCGTGGCCAACCTCAACTGGCGCAAACAGGGGCAGTTGCAGCAACGCCAGCCGGTGGCGCCGCTGTACAGCAGCGAAGAGCTTTACGGCGTGATCCCGGCCGATGCCAAGCAGCCGTTTGATGTGCGCGAAGTGATCGCGCGGCTGGTCGACGGCTCGGTGTTCGATGAGTTCAAGGCACTGTTTGGCACCACGCTGGTGTGTGGTTTTGCGCACTTGCACGGCTACCCGATGGCGATTTTGGCCAATAACGGGATTCTGTTCGCCGAAGCCGCGCAAAAAGGCGCGCACTTTATCGAACTCGCCTGTCAGCGCGGGATTCCGCTGCTGTTTTTGCAGAACATTACTGGCTTCATGGTCGGCCAGAAGTACGAAGCCGGCGGCATCGCCAAGCACGGCGCCAAGCTGGTGACCGCGGTGGCCTGTGCCAAGGTGCCCAAATTCACGGTGATCATCGGCGGCAGCTTTGGTGCCGGTAACTACGGCATGTGCGGCCGGGCTTACGACCCGCGCTTTTTGTGGATGTGGCCCAATGCACGCATCGGCGTGATGGGTGCCGAACAGGCGGCCGGCGTGCTGGTGCAGGTCAAGCGTGAACAAGCCGAACGCGCTGGCGCAAGCTTCAGCGCCGAAGAGGAAGCCGCGATCAAGCAGCCGATCCTCGACCAGTATGAAACCCAGGGCCACCCGTATTACTCCAGCGCGCGCTTGTGGGATGACGGCGTCATCGACCCGCTGCAGACCCGCGACGTGCTGGCCCTGGCCTTGTCCGCTTCGCTGAACGCCCCCATCGAGCCGAGCCGCTTCGGCGTGTTCCGCATGTAAATGGAGCTGTACCCCATGAGCGATTTCAACACCCTCGAACTGATCACCGACCGCCGTGGTTTTGCCACGCTGTGGCTCAGCCGCGAAGCCAAGAACAACGCGTTCAACGCCGAAATGATCCGCGAACTGATCATCGCACTCGACCAGGTGCAGGGCGATTCGTCGTTGCGCTTTCTAGTGCTGCGTGGGCGCGGCAAGCACTTCAGTGCCGGTGCCGACCTGGCGTGGATGCAGCAATCGGCCGAGCTGGACTACCACACCAACCTGGACGACGCCCGCGAGCTGGCGGAGTTGATGTACAACCTGGCCAAGCTGAAAATCCCGACCCTGGCTGTTGTGCAGGGCGCGGCCTATGGCGGCGCGCTGGGCTTGATCAGTTGCTGCGACATGGCCATCGGCGCCGATGACGCGCAGTTCTGCCTGTCGGAGGCGCGCATCGGCCTGGCTCCGGCGGTGATCAGCCCGTTCGTGGTGCAGGCCATCGGCGAACGTGCGGCGCGGCGTTATGCCCTGACCGCTGAGCGTTTTGGCGGCCAGCGGGCACGCGACATTGGCCTGCTGGCAGAAAGTTACCCCGCCGGTGAGCTGGATCAGCACGTCGAACACTGGATCGCCAACCTGCTGCTCAACAGCCCTGCGGCGATGCGCGCCAGCAAGGACTTGTTGCGCGAAGTGGGCAACGGCGCCCTCACCCCGGCGTTGCGCCGCTATTGCGAAAACGCCATCGCACGGATTCGCGTCAGCGCCGAGGGCCAGGAAGGCTTGCGCGCCTTCCTGCAAAAACGTCCGCCCAGCTGGCAAGCACAGGAGCCGCGTTCATGAGCCCACTGACGACTGTGCTGGTGGCCAACCGCGGCGAAATTGCCTGCCGAGTGATGCGCACCGCCAAGGCCATGGGCCTGACCACCGTGGCGGTACACAGCGCCATCGACCGTGACGCGCGCCACAGCCGCGAGGCGGACATCCGTGTCGACCTGGGTGGCAGCAAGGCCACCGACAGCTACTTGCAAATCGACAAGCTGATTGCCGCCGCCCAAGCCAGCGGCGCCCAGGCGATCCATCCCGGGTATGGGTTTCTATCGGAAAACGCCGGTTTTGCTCGCGCGATTGAAGCCGCCGGGTTGATCTTCCTCGGCCCGCCCGCCTCGGCCATTGATGCAATGGGCAGCAAATCGGCCGCCAAGGCGCTGATGGAAAAAGCCGGCGTGCCGCTGGTGCCGGGTTACCACGGCGAAGCTCAGGACCTGGACACCTTCCGCGCGGCCTGCGAGCGCATCGGCTACCCGGTGCTGCTCAAGGCCACCGCGGGCGGTGGCGGCAAGGGCATGAAGGTGGTCGAGGACGTCAGCCAACTGGCCGAGGCCCTGGCTTCCGCCCAGCGTGAGGCACTGTCGTCGTTTGGCAACGGGCAGATGCTGGTGGAGAAATACCTGATCAAGCCGCGTCATGTGGAAATCCAGGTCTTTGCCGACCAGCACGGCCACTGTTTGTACCTCAATGAGCGCGACTGCTCGATTCAGCGTCGCCATCAAAAGGTCGTGGAAGAAGCGCCGGCGCCGGGCCTGAGCGTTGCACAGCGCAAAGCCATGGGCGAAGCCGCCGTGCGCGCGGCCCAGGCCATCGGCTATGTGGGCGCGGGCACGGTGGAGTTTTTACTCGACGCGCGTGGCGAGTTTTTCTTCATGGAAATGAACACACGGCTGCAGGTGGAACATCCGGTGACCGAGGCGATCACCGGCCTCGACCTGGTGGCCTGGCAGATCCGTGTCGCCCAGGGCGAGCCACTGCCGATCACCCAGGACCAGGTGCCCTTGATCGGGCACGCGATTGAAGTGCGCTTGTATGCCGAAGACCCGGCCAATGATTTTCTGCCGGCCACCGGGCACCTCGCGCTGTACCGCGAATCCGCACCCGGCCCGGGCCGTCGCGTGGACAGCGGGGTACAACAAGGCGACAGCGTTTCGCCGTTCTACGACCCGATGCTGGGCAAGCTGATTGCCTGGGGCGAAGACCGTGAACAGGCGCGGCTGCGCTTGTTGAGCATGCTCAATGAGTTCGCGGTGGGTGGGCTCAAGACCAACCTGGGCTTTTTGCGGCGCATCATCGGCCATCCGGCGTTTGCGGCGGCTGAATTGGATACCGGGTTTATTCCGCGCTATCAGGCTGAGTTGTTGCCGGTGCCGGGCGAGTTCAGCGACGAGTTCTGGCAGGCCGCAGGCTCAGCGCTTATGCAGAGTCTGCCGGCAGGTGATGGGCCGTGGGCGGACACGCGGGGGTTTCGCGCGGGGCTGCCTGCCGAGGTTTCGCTGCATTTGAGCAGCGGCGCGCAGGATCGTCGAGTGACGTTGGGTGGAGGCGCTGCGCAGTTACGTGGCGAGCAGTTGTGGCTCGAGCACAACCGCGTGCGCCGTGCCCATCTGGCGGTGCGCGGCGAAGGGTGCGTGTACCTGCGCTGGGACGGCGAGATGCATGCAGTGAGCCTGTTCGACCCGATTGCAGCGGTCGAGGCCAGCCAATCTCATCAGGGTGGGCTCACGGCGCCGATGAACGGCAGCATCGTGCGGGTGTTGGTGGACGTCGGCCAGGCCGTCGAAGCCGGTACACAATTGGTGGTACTGGAGGCGATGAAGATGGAGCACAGCATTCGCGCGCCGCACGCTGGCGTGGTCAAGGCGCTGTTTTGCCAGGAAGGTGAAATGGTTGCCGAAGGCAGTGCCCTGGTGGCGCTTGAAACAGCGGACTAAAACTTCGCCGTGGCCTGCACGACAACGCCGAGGATTCGGCAGTCGTCGGTGAACAGCTGCTTGGGGTAGGTGGGATTGAGCGGCACCAGGTAACGCTGGCCGCTTTCTTCCATTAACTGGCGAAAGGTTGCCTGGGGGCTGTCGGCCCATTGGGCGACCACCAGTTTGCCGGGTTCGGCGTCAATGGCCGGGTCCACCAGAATCAACATGCCAGCGCCAATGCTCAAACCACTGGGGGCAGTCATCGCGTCTCCCGTCACGGGCAGCCAGTAGGCTTCGCCCCGGGCGTGGTAATCGGTCAGTTCAAAACGTGCGGCGCCGTAGGCCGGGCGCTCTTCACGTATTTCGCAGACGCCCTTCCAGTCGCTGACCGGGTAGCGAAAATACGGGTTGTAGTGTTTTTCCAGGGGCGGGGCCTGATCGGCTTTCTGCCGAATTTCCAGCGCAACCTCCAGATACTCCAACCCTAACTCGGCGAGCACCCGGTTCATGTCCGCCAGGCTTGGCACGCGGCGCTTGTTGAGCCAATGGCCCACGCCGCCCTGGGACATGCCCAGGCGTTCAGCCAGTTCATCCTGTGTGACCTTGCGGTCTTTCATGTTGGCTTTGACCAACGCTATCCAGTTATCCATGGGCCGTGACAATACGTTGTGCAGATGCCACGACAATAAACAGTTTGTAGTAATCCATCAAATGACATAAATACGATTCGTATTAGTATCAGGCGCAGGTTTTCGACATTCACTCAGAGTAGCCACCCTCATGACGATCCGCCCGTATCATCTGCCCGGCACCGCTGAAACCGAACAACTGTCGGGGCTGCGCACCAGCGGCGCGGCCCAGCGCGCATTGGATCATTACTTGAAAGAAGATGTGTCGGCACCGCTCCCGGACGAGAGCTTCTTCGACATCAAGCCCAACGTCAGCCACGAGGATGCCCTGGTGCATGCTTCGGAGCTGTTGCGCAGCGCGGCAGCGGCGGCCTACGAACTGGCGAGCAGCCGGCAGGGCAACCAGCGGGACCTGGCGTTTTCAGTGGTGTATTTGATTGATATGGCGAAGGTGATGGTGGAGCGGACGTTGCAGTCGCCAGCGGCTCAGGCAAACGCATAACAGACACGAAGCAAAAATATTTCTATCCCACGGATAAAAACATTTGACTTGCAAATGATAATGATTATTATTGGGCTCAGCTGATCGCGAGATCAGTCGATAAACCAAGGGACCTTAGGTCGGACTCTTGGAATATCTCCTCATCAGGCTAATCACGGTTTTTGACCCGGCTCTTTGGCCGGGTCTTTTTTTTGCCAGTTTCCCTGGCATGGCTTCAGGCTAATGAAGACTGTGTGTTGCTTGATGGCGCGCATGGTAGCAAAAGACCATCTTCAAAAGAAAGCCGAACGAGCGCTCCAGGCCCGATCTTTCCGAAATAGCGCTTGAGAATCAATCTCATAGATTCTAAGCTGCTGCTGCGTCAGGGATGATGCCCCCCTCCCCCGTGCAAAAATATTGCATCAAGATTTTGCCTGACTCCTGTGTAAGATATCCGCCACAACACTCATATTCAGGCAATCAGACTATGACCGTGGCCTTGACCTCCATCAAGATCAGCACCGACTTCGACAGTGGCAACATCCAGGTTCTGGATGCGAGTGATGCCTATCAGTTATTGCTGGCGATCAAACCCGACACCCGCAGCGCACACTTCCAGTGGTTCCACTTCAAGGCCGAAGGCATGCACGTGGGCCACACCCACACCTTTCGCCTGAGTAACGCAAGTCAGTCCTCTTACAAAAATGCCTGGAGCGGCTACAACGCCGTGGCGTCCTACGACCATATCAACTGGTTTCGCGTCCCCACGCGCTTTGATGGCGAAACATTGCACATCAGCCTGGAAACCCGCGAAAAACAGGCCTGGATCGCCTACTTCGAACCCTACAGCCGCGAGCGTCACGACGCCTTGATCGAGCAGGCCTTGAACCGCGCCGGTACCCAGTTACTCGCCACCGGCAAAAGTGCCGAAGGCCGTGATATCCAACTGCTGCGCCGCGGCAAGGGTGGCGAGGGCCAGCGCAAGGTCTGGATCATCGCCCAGCAACACCCCGGCGAGCACATGGCCGAATGGTTCATGGAAGGCATCATCGAACGCCTGCAACAGGACGGTGACGCCGAGCTGAAAAAACTGTTGTCCGTCGCCGACCTGTACCTGATCCCCAACATGAACCCCGACGGCGCCTTTCACGGCCACTTGCGCACCAATGCCATGGGCCAGGACCTCAATCGTGCCTGGCAGAGCGCCAGCCAGGAAATCAGCCCTGAAGTGCTGTTCGCCCAGCAGCAGATGGAAAAATACGGCGTCGACCTGTTTCTCGATATCCACGGCGACGAAGAAATCCCCTACGTGTTTACCGCCGGCTGCGAAGGCAACCCAGGCTACACGCCTCGCCTCGAAGCGCTGGAAAAACACTTTCGCAGCCACTTGAGCGCATTGACTCGCGACTTCCAGACCACCCACGGTTACACCCGCGACCTGCCGGGCGAGGCCAACATGACGCTGGCCTGCAATGCCGTCGGAGAGAAATTCGACTGTCTGTCGCTGACCCTGGAGATGCCCTTCAAGGACAACGACGATGCGCCCAACCCGAAAACCGGTTGGTCAGGTGAGCGCTCCAAACAGCTGGGCAAGGACGTATTGAGCACGGTTGCCGATATCGTCACGGCACTGCGCTAAGCCGCCCCGCCCCCGGCATCAGTCCTTGGTGCCGGTCATGCTTTGCAGCACGCCGTCACGGCGAATCAAGCCGTGAAACAGCGCCGCCGCCAAGTGCAACAGCACCGTCAGAAACAGCAGATACGCCAGATACCCATGGGCCTTGCGCAACACCGCAAACAACGGCGCATTCGCACCCACCAGCGCCGGCAACTGCACTGAACTGCTGAGCATCACCGGGTCACCGGCCGCCGAAATCATCGCCCAGCCCAGCAGCGGCAACACCAGCATCAACGCGTACAACAGCACATGAGAGGCCTTGGCTGCCAACCTTTGCCACAGCGGCAAATCATCCGGCAGCGGCGGTTGCCGAGTGGAAAAACGCACCACCAGCCGCACGATCACCAGTGCCAGAATCGCAATCCCCAGCGGCTTATGCAGGTGAATCAGCCACTCATGGCGCTCCGACACCGACGCCGCCATGCCCGCACCGATAAACAACATAGCGATGACCATCAGCGCCATCAGCCAATGCAGCACACGCGCCAGCGGCGCGAAATAGCGTGGTTGAACATTCATGGCTTCGACTCCTGAGGGGCGCTGTGCAGCGGGCTAACTTCACCGGCACGACGCACGTACGAGCTGGCGTAGGCTGCCGAACGCGCCGCCAGCAGCGGGTCGTCGGAGGCCTGGATACCACTGGGCAAAATCAGCGGATCAAAGTTGATATCACGGCAATCGCCGTCCGCTTGCGGCTGGCTGCTCTGCAGTACCAGGGTGCCGGCGTTGAGCACCTTGTGTTCGCCGGTCCAGGTTTTGCTCGCATCGTCCAGCGGGTCGCCGGGGTTGGCCAGGGTCATGTTCAACTGCCAGCGCAGCGGGCCGGATGCCAGACGCTGCACCAGGTCTTTTTCAAGAAAGTCACTGCCTGAAGGCGCGGTATCGCCCGCTGCATCCTGGCTCTGCGGCACGACGCCCCAACGCACTGCCTGGCGCTTGCCGTCAGCGCTGACCAGATAAAACGCATTGATGCCGTTGTAGGTTTCTGTCGCATAGCTGGCCGACGGCTTGGCCGTCTTGACCCATGCCAGGAACGGCGCGGTCTCCGGGTGCGCGGCAAAAAACGCCGGCATGCCCGCCGGGTTCGGCTTGCCGGTGGCCGGGTCTGGCGCGCCCGCCTTGAGCATCTGGTAAAAGGCTTCAGGCGTGCCCACCGGGAACACCGGCATGCTGTTCATCCCCGTGCGCCATTGCTGGCCGTTGGCTTGGCTGAACTGCAAGGCAAAGCTGCGGATCGGCACACTGCTGTCCGGCGCGTAAGGGTTGCCGCTGGGCAAGGCAAATCGACCAATCACCGGCGTTTTCGCTTCGCTGAACACTTGGGCACTGGAATACGCCCGCGCCTCGGGGCTGCTCTCGAAGTAACCCGCCACGCACACGCCCTTGGCATGGTTGCGGCGAAAGCCAGGGTGCAGGCCGTTATTGGTTTCCAGGGCATTAACCAGGGTTTTGGGGCGCAGGCGCTGTGGGTCGAGGGTGCCGTTGACGTAGGCAAACGCCCCGGCAACAACGGCAACCACGGCACCGATACCGGCGAGCCGTGCGATCAGGCTCGCGGTACTCAACGCAGGACGGGGCGGTGATGAGTGATCTACCATGAAGTGACTCCAGGGCCAGAGGCCTAAGCGGTGAAACATAAGGTCGGAGCATTAAGACGAACGCCGATCCGCTCTATTCCCAGGCCCTGTGTTTATTTTTCAGGCTTGGGAATAACCTTCAACGTCAGACGTCTCTCTAGTCCCAGCGTAGCGACCAGCCAGATTCCCATGCACGAACTCGACGAACAGTTACGTGAACTGATCCCCAGGATGCGGCGCTTTGCCGTGTCCCTGACCCGTAACACCAGCAGCGCCGACGACCTGGTGCAATCGACCCTGGAACGCGCAATCACCCGTTGGGCCGATAAACGCATCGAAGGCGACCTGCGCGCGTGGCTGTTCTCGATTCTTTACCGGCAATTCCTCGACGCCCACCGCCGCAGCCGGCGTTACGCGCGCATGCTCGACTTCTTTACCGGCCGTGACGACGCGCAACCTTCGGTGGAGCGCACGGTGATGGCCCAATCGGCCTTGCAGGCTTTCGACCAACTCAACACCGAACAGCGCGCCCTGTTGCTCTGGGTGTCGGTCGAAGGGTTAAGCTACAAGGAGGTTGCCGTCATCCTCGAGGTGCCCGTCGGCACCGTCATGTCGCGCTTGTCCCGGGCGCGCCAGGCCCTGCGCCAACTCAGCGATGGTGAAATTGCCAGCCCTTCCCTGCGGATACTCAAATGATCAGCCTGCCCCCCAGCGAACGCGATTTGCATGCCTACGTCGATCACCAACTGCTGGAGAGCGATCGCCGCGTGCTTGAAACCTACTTGGCGGCCCACCCCGACGTCGCCGCCCAGGTGCATGCCTGGCAACAGGATGCGCAAGCACTGCGCGCGTCATTGAGCGGGGCCTTGCAACAACCGGCCAACCCCGAGCTGGACCCGGCGCTGATTCGCCAACGCATCAAACACCAATCGCGCCGCCACTTCGCCACGGCTGCCGTGCTGTTGATCGCCGTCAGCCTGGGCGGTGTTGGCGGCTGGCACGCCCGCGAAGCGACCCAGCCTGCCCTGTTGCCGATGGCCGACGCCATGCAGGCGTTCCGCCTGTTTGCCCAGGACGGCATCATGCCCGCCGACTACAAAGCCCAGGACGGCGGCTCGATGCAGGCCTGGCTGGATCGCTACTTCAACCAGGCGCACCGCCTGCCGGACTTGAGCCAGGCAGGTTTCAAACCGGTCAGCGGGCGCTTGCTCACCACTGAGCAGGGCGCTGCCGCCATGGTGCTGTACGAAGACCCGCAAGGCCGGCGCATCAGCTTCTACATCCGCCCGCCCGGCCCGGAAAACGGCTTCCTGCCCCGCGGCAGCCGCAGCGCCGATGGCTTGCAGGCCGAGTACTGGTCCGGCAGCGGCTACAACTACGCGATGGTCAGCCCGGTGGACCAGCCAACCACGCAGATGATGAAGTTCTAAAAGCCCACGTCCAGCACCACGTTGTCCAGATAGATGCCGCTCGGCGGCGTGGTCTGGTCGGTATAGACCTTGGCGTTGTAGTTGAACACCTGGCTGCCCGTGCCCAGGCCGTTGCCAGGGTTGACCTCGGCCGTTGAACTGGCCCGACGTGCCGTGCCCACGCTGCCCCAGCGGGTCGTGCTGGCACTCTTGAAGATGTCGTAAGCAAGGAAGTTACCGGCGGACACCATTTGCCGGCGGCCACCCACACTCACCGGGTTCTGCCCGTCACCGAGGCCCACGGTGTAGGCGCTGCCCTTGGTGCAGGCCACGCTGGCCTGCCCGTTGAAGGTGGAAAATGCACTGACCACCGGCGCGCTGCCAAAGGCGATGGCGGGCGTAGTGATCTGGCAGTCATTGACCACGGTCATGCTCACATTCAGCGTGGTGGTGCCGTTGTTGATCTCGCGGCCCGCGCAAATCCCACCAATGCCAATGCCCGAACAGTAGTTCCAGTTCCAGGCGATATTCAGGGTTTCGCTGTACACACCTGCCGCCACGTTACTGCCGATGGTGGTGGCGAAATACAGCGGCACAACTTTGGTGCCCGGCCCGAACACCAGGCCAAGGGAGGCGGCAATGCCGCCGCTGCCGCCAAAATCGAACGCGGTGCCGCGCGTCATTGGGAACGCGGTGGTGTTGTTGGCGTAGATCGTATAGCTGATGACGTCCCCGGTCGGCCCAACCAGGCCGCCTTGCGCGGAACCGGTGACGGTCGCATAGAAATGGTCACTCGAGGTCAAGACTGACAGCAGCGCTGACGTGCAGCTCAAGCCAGCGTTGGTGGTCGAACTCGGCTGGGAGGTGGTGCGCACGGTCATTGAACTCACCGTGGTGCCGAAACTGGCCGGCACGGTGGCGCCCACCGTGCACACCGCCTGCACCTGCACCGACACACCCAGGCTTGCCAACAGCAGTAACCGCAACAGCCAATCCTTGACCCGCACACGCACACTCCTTATGTCATTGGCACACCAGTGGCCCAATCAGCGGTACCTGCTCCTGCGTGGTATCCAGTTCGAACGTCGCCTGGCAGGTCTGGCCATCGCCGACGGTGACCTGCAAGGTGTTGTGCGCCGCCAGGTTTTCCAGGTAGACCAGGCCGTCCCACCCCACCACCGCCAGCGCGCCGCTTTGCTCGTGCCGCACCTGGCTGCCCAGGGGCAATTCCTGATGCTGGGCGTCGACCAGGGTGATGCTCGCCGCGAGCACCTGGCGCACCGGAAACTCCAGCAAGTAACCACTGCCCCGGCGCACGGCCACGCGTTGCTCCACGTTGGGCACTTGCATGTTGGCCGGCAGGTTCAGCGGGTCGATCTCGTATTTGGCCCGGTAGTAGGCGCTGGTCCACGGCACCAGCAAGTGCCCGTTGCGGTCGGTCTCACCCACCACTTGGTTCTCGTAGCGCACCGGTACGCCGCCGACGCCATCGGTGCTCACCACCACAAACGCATCGTCGACACGGTTGGCGGCGAACACGTGGTGGTCCATCCACACCAGCGAGCCACTGGCATCCGCCCAACGGGTTTGCGCGTCGCGGTTGCCATACACGCCGGCCTGCAATTGCACCGACTGCAGGCGCCAGGTCAGGTCGGCCTGTCGATAAGCCGGCCCGTCACCGCTGGCGTAACCCAGGTTAAAGCCCACGCCGCCCTCGGCCGGCACTGCCCGGCTGTAGTTGACGCGCTGCTGGCTTTCTCCGGTTTTGCTGCGTTCGCTGCCCACGCTGAGGCTGCCGTAGATGTCGAAGGGCACCACCACTTGGGCCTGCACTGCCCAGCTGCTATCACCGACTTCGTGGTTGGCCGACAGGTAAAAACTGCTGTTGCGCCACAGCGCTTTGCTCCAGGTCATGTTCACCAGGCGGGTACGAGAATCATCCGCCGCCTGCACATCGAAATAGCCCACGCCCAGGCTGCCAAAATCGTTTAGGTTCAGGCTCAAGGTCGCTTGCTGGCTGCGCTTGCTGAGGCTGGCATAGGGCGTGTCGACCAGGCTCAGGTCGGCGTATTCATCGCGGCGCTCTACCCGTTGATAAGACACGCTGTAACGCTGATTGCTGTATTGGTAGCCCAGGCTCAGTTGCTGGCCTGTGCGCCCGTCGAACTGGCTTTGGCTGACGGCGGTATTGAGCACGCCGAAGTTGCCCATGCGCAGGTTGCCGCCGACACCGCCCAGGGCCAGGTCACCCGCGGCTTCGGCGTGGCTTTCCAGGGTAAACGCATCCGACAGCCCGTACCGAAAGGTACCGCTCGCCACGCCGGCGCCGTAGCCAAAATCGCGCACGGTGTAGTCGCGGCGCAGGTTCCCCGCCGCCACCGAAAAGTCCGACAAGCCCTTTTGCAACAGCGTACTCGTGACGTAGAACGGCACCGTGGTCGAGACCTGCCGGCCCAGGGCGTCGGTGGTCACCACCACCGCCTCACCCGCGCCGTTGATGAACGGCACGTTGGTCAGGGTGTACGGCCCAGGCTGCAGGTCGGCGCTGCTGGTTTTGTAGCCGTTGATAAACAGGTCCACCGACGACGGCACGGCGGCCTCACCGGCAAACTGTGGCAGCGGGTAGGTGACCAAATCCGGACGCACGCCAAAATCGCGCGACACCTGTACCCCGCCAAGACGCACCGAGGTGCTCCACGGCAAGGCGCCACTGATCACGTCGCCGGCCTCATAGGTCAGCAGGCGCTCGTCGTCGGAAAACCGCCACGTGGTGTCATAACGCCGATAGCCGTTGTACAGGCTGCTGCCGGCTGTCTCCCGGCCAAGGGTGGTGCGGTACTGGCCGGTGTTGGACAAGGTGCCCCAGGTGTCGAACAACCTGACTTCGTTGAAGATGCCGAGGTAGGTGCCGGCGTCATCGGTGTCGTTGAGGTAGGCATCATAGTTGAGCAGCGCGCCAAAGCTGGTCAGCGCCTGGGTGCGCGGGTAATTGTCGCGACTGCCGATAAATTGCTCCGGCAACCAGGCCGGCGGCACGCTGAGCATCAGGCGCTGGCCCTGGCTGTCGTAATCGGTGTGCATGCCTGGCAGGTTTTCCAGCGCAACCTCGGCGGGCACCTCACCCGGCAGCTTCATACCGATGTCCTGCAACACCGACGCCGGCAAAAACAACTGCCCGGCACGCTGATTGACGGCGACCACGCGCCCGGTATCCCTCTGGTTGACCACCAGTTCCAGAAACAACTGCGCATCGGCAACAGCCTCCATACTGCTGGGAGGGGGCGGCAATGGCGCGGCCACACTCGGCGCCGCAAGCACCAGGCCAGACAGGCCACTCACCACCCACACCGATCGCCATAAACCTCTCGCCCGTTCATGGCTCACCAAGGCTTTGCGTCCATCAATGGACATCTCCATCCGTTAACACCAAGGGCTGCTCCATGCCCTACCGCACTGATTTATCGCCCGGGTGCAAGGTTCTCCAATTGCGTCGCACCATTGACTCGCACCTGCAGCGGCTGATCAGCCGGCAGCCCCTCCGGCACCGGCCAGCGCATGGTTGCGCCCGGCAGCACATAGCCCATCAGGCCTTCCACCAGCGGTCGCGGCTGGCCGCCCTGTTTGAACGTGGCGTCGGTCAAGCGCGCGTGCACGGCGCCCTGGTTGCGCATTTCGACGTAGTTGCGCCCGCCCACCGTGACCTTTTTCCAGCTCAGGTCCGGCTTGCCGGCGCTTTTGGGGTCGCGCTCGCGTGTGCCATCAACCTTGCTCCAAAGGCCCGGGCCATAGGCGAACAGCGGCACCGAATAGCGCATCTGGAAGCGAATCGCGGCGGCCGTCTTGCCATCAGCCGGGGCCGCAGGCGGCGTGGCCGGGGGGATTTCATCGATGATGATCCGGTAGGCCAGTTCCCGGCCCGGCGGCACCTCTTTGGTCCGGGTCAGGCGCACCAGCTGTTTCTGCCCCGGCTCGATTTTCGCCACCGGCGGGCTGCCGATCACGTCGCGCTGGTTCTGGTACTGCTCGTCAAAACCGCTCTGGGTCCAGGCAAACACGCGGATTTGCAGGTTGGCGGTCTCCGTGCCGCGATTTTCCAGCCACAGGGCGCTGGCCTGTTGGTCGGCCTCCAGCACCGGGTCAATCGGCCAGATCAGCACGGAGCTTGCCGCCTGCGCCTGCCCTGCCGTCAACGCCAACAACGCGCTCAAACCTGCTGCCCAAAAGTGCCGGGAAGCTGCATACATAAGTCTTACTCCTCATTGCCAATCGCCTTACCACGACAGCTGCACCTGCAACGTGTCGCTGTACGTCCCCCCAGGCGTATTACCCGGTAACTGCACTCGCCCATAAATCGGCAAGGTGATGCTGGCTGCGTTGCTGTAGGCCACGCTCACGCTTTGGCTGATGCCCAGGCTCTGGCTGAACGCCGCGTCCCGAAACAGTTGATAAGCCACTTGGGCAGTGCCGCTATTGAGCTGCATCCGCCGACCGCTGTTGTTGTGCAAACCGCCATCGACACTCATGCTCAGCGCGACGCCCGGTGTACATTGCAGGGTCACGCCCGCCGTGAGTGCGACAGACGCGGTGCTGGTCGCCAGGGCCGAATAAGTGCCGAAGGCCAGGCTGCCGTAGTTCGTGCCGCCACCCACCACCAGGCATCCAGGGGTGATGGTCGCGCTGACCTGGAACGACTGACTGGTCACCGCCAGCAGCGATACCGGCATGCCCCAGCCGATGCACACCACACACGCCGCCCACCCTGCCCGGCTCATGGCGCTTAGAACGTCAGCGTCACGTTGACCGTGTCGGTGTAAGTCCCGGCCGGCAGCCCGGCCTTGCCGTTGGCCTTACCGTAAATATTCACGGCCTGGGCCACGCCCGTGCTGGGTGCCAGGTTGATCACCCCACCGATGGCGAGCAAATTGGAGTGGCCACTGTCGGTGAACAAGTCATACGGCACGTAATTGGCCACACCGTCGTACAGCGCGCGCCCACCGCCCACGGACTTGCCGTCGTTGGCGCCGGCAGACACGGTCAGCGTCGGTGAAGTGCCCGCCGAACACAGAATCGACAACGCGCCACCGCCGCCGCCCAGCACCTGGCCGTCGGCTTCAGTGAACAGGCTGTTGGCCGTACCGAAGTTCAAGTTACCGAAGCTCATCCCGCCGGTGGCCGCCGCGCCATTGACCTGGCAACTGCTGGTCAGCACCAGCGTTGCGGTGACGGTGCCGGCGACCGTGGCCGCCTGCGTACTTGACACCCACACCAGTGCCATCAATGGAAAAACTGCTTTCGATACAAGTGCATGCATGATGTTCATCCTCATGATTTACCAATCCAGAGTCACCGTCAGGGTGTCTGTGTAGATGCCGGCCGGTAGGGCCCTGGTATTCGCCACCACCGAGCCAAATACCGGGATCGGTACTTGCGTGCCCTTGGTCACGACGAAATTGCGTTGTTGGCCAACGCTGTAAGTGCTGTGGCCCAGCGGATCAGCCGACAGCCGATACGGAATGGTCTGACGCCCGTTGCTCAAGCGTCGCGTGGTGCCATCGCCGTGCGCGCCGCCGTCGATAGTCACGGTGAAACTGCTGACCACCGACGGGTTGCAGGACACCGACAGCGGCGCCTTGTCGCCATCGGAAACGGCTGCGCCCAGTGGGTTGATCCAGGTCGGGCCCTGGCTGCCAAAATCGAGCATTGCCGTGCCGCCCACAGGGCTCACGGGCGCGCTCACGGGCGAGCTTGCGGCGCCCTTGCTCACCTCACAACTGGCGGTTATCACCAGCCGCGCATGAATCTGCCCGGCCACGGCCGCCTGGGCGTCCTCCGCCAGCAGCAACAGGCCGCCCATGGCCACGAGGGCCCAGCCCCGGCTTACCATGTGACCGTGACCTTGAGCAGGTCGGTGTAGCGGCCGACGGCGGGGATGTCCTTGAGCGGTTCGATGCGGCCATATAAGGGCAAGTCGACGCTGCCCGAGTCCGGCACGCGGCCACTGAGCGGTTCATTCACGGGCAAGGCAATACGTCGCGCGGCGTCGGCGTAAAGGCGATAGGGAATAGGTTTGCTCGAGGGGGTCGCGGCGCTGAGGTAGCGCACTTCGCCGACGCCGCCATGCAGGCCGCCGTCAACGCGCATTTGATAGGGTGTGTCCGGGTTGCATTCCAAGCGCGGCTGGCGCTGGCTGATCAAGGCCGCACTCAACGGGCCGGCCGGGTCATCCAGACGCGGGCCGCTGCCAAAGTCCAACACGCCCAGCTGCTCGATACCCGCATCGCGGGTGATGCCCACCAGCTGGCAGCCCCGTTGCACGTCGATGCGCACTTCTACCTGAAGTTGCGCAGCGTAAACCGTGTTACAGAGTATGGCGCCCATCACTGCCAATACTGCTCGTCCCTTCACAGCCCCAATTCCTTATACAGGGGTAACAACTGTGTATGAGGTTAGCCATTTAAGGAGAAACCGCCAGTTTGCCCAGGATTACCCCCACGCCATGCTTTTTCGAGATAGCTGGCGGCGCGCTTCTCTATTGGTCAAATCGCCTCGGGCGCCCTAAAGTGAGCGACCACCGCACGACAGAGTGACTTGCATTGGCTGTGCTTCCCCTGATTCAGCGTTTGCTGGGCAAAAAAACCGCCGTCCTGGCCCCCTCGCCTATCCCGGTGTTCTTTGAGAACAAAGCCAGGCAACAGGGCTATACCCTGAGCGCAGGCCAAAACCGGGCGATTGCCGCCCTCGCCCGCGAGACCCAGCACCTGCTCGCCAACCGTGCAACGCGCAGCCTGTACCTGCACGGCCCGGTGGGGCGCGGCAAGAGCTGGCTGCTCGATGGGTTCTTCCAGGCGCTGCCGATTGCCGACAAGCAGCGCGTGCACTTCCATGCGTTTTTTGCCCGCCTGCATCGGGGCATGTTTGCGCACCGTGAGCACGACGACGCCCTGGGCGTGACCCTCGATGAGCTGCTGGCGGGATGCCGGGTGCTGTGTTTCGACGAATTCCATGTTCACGATATCGGCGATGCCATGCTTATCAGCCGGTTGTTCAAAGCCTTGTTCGAACGCGGCGTGCTGGTGCTGGTGACCTCAAACTATGCACCCGAGGGGCTGCTGCCCAACCCGTTGTACCACGAACGCTTCAAACCGGTGATCGACCTGATTGCCGCGCGGATGGACGTGCTGGAGGTCAGCTCACCCCAGGATTTTCGCAGCTTGCCCCAAGCGCATGCCGAGCAGCACTTCAGCGCCGGCCAGTATGTTTGGCCGGGCACGCCCGCCCAGCGTGAAATGCTCGGGCTGCCCACCACCGATTGCCCCGCGCAACGCCTGACGGTCGGCAACCGCCAGCTGATATGTCGCCACCATCAGGCGCCAACCCTCGCGTTCACCTTCAACGACCTGTGCGAACAACTCACCGCCGTGATGGATTACTTGCTGCTCTGCGAGGACTTCGACCACTGGATCGTCGACGGGCTGCCCCAGTTGGCAGACTGCCCGATTGCCGTGCAACAGCGGTTCATCAACTTGGTGGACGTGCTGTACGACCAGGACAAACGCCTGACGCTGATCGGCCAACACCCCTTGGCGCATGCCCTTGAAGGGCAGGCCATCGACCTCGCTCGCACCGCGAGCCGCCTGAACCAATTGCAAACCGTCTGCCCGCAACCGGCGCCTCACCCGGTATCATGAGCGCCTTTTTACGCCCTCTTGCCGAGTGACTGCGCCGTTCATGAATACCCTCGCCCAACTCAAGACCGGCCAACTGGCTGGCATCACGCGCCTGGACCTGTCCTGCGGGCTGACCGAATTCCCGCGGGAAATCTTCGAACTGGCCGACTCCCTGGAAATCCTCAACCTCACGGGCAACGCCCTGAGCAGCCTGCCCGAAGACCTGCATCGCTTGTCGCACCTGCGCGTGCTGTTCTGCTCGGACAACGCCTTCACCGAGCTGCCGACGTGCCTGGGCCAGTGCGCACAGCTGAGCATGATCGGCTTCAAGGCCAACCGGATCAGCCACGTGCCCGCCGCCGCCCTGCCGCCGCAGTTGCGCTGGCTGATCCTCACCGATAACTGCATCAGCCAATTGCCCAGCGAATTGGGCGAGCGGCCGTTGCTGCAGAAACTGATGCTGGCCGGCAACCAACTGGCGCACCTGCCGCAAAGCCTGGCCAACTGCCACAACCTGGAATTGATCCGCATCGCCGCCAACCGCCTGACGCAATTGCCGCAGTGGCTGCTGACGCTGCCGAGCCTGACCTGGCTGGCCTATGCCGGTAACCCGGTGGAAATGGCCGTGGCTGTGGCGGGCGATGACGCGACACCGAACATCCCCTGGTCGGAACTCGAACTGGGCGAAGTACTGGGCGAAGGCGCCTCGGGGATCATTCGCAAGGCGGCGTGGCGACCGCGGGGGTTGTCTGTCGCAGTCAAACTGTACAAAGGCACGATCACCAGCGACGGCTCTCCGCTGCACGAAATGCAGGCCTGCATCGCCGCCGGGCTGCACCCCAACCTGATCAAGGTGGAAGGCCGCGTGGTGGGCCATCCCGATGACCAGGCCGCGCTGGTGATGGACCTGATCGACCCGAGCTATCGCAACCTTGCCGCGCTGCCGAGCCTGGCGTCCTGCACGCGCGATATCTACGCGCCCGACACGCGCTTCAGTCCCGAAGTGGCCTTGCGCATGGCGCGCGGCATAGCGTCGGTGGCGGCCCATTTGCACCGCCACGGCATTACCCATGGCGACCTGTACGGCCACAACATTCTGTGGAATGCCGAAGGTGATTGCTTGCTCGGGGATTTTGGCGCGGCGTCGTTCCATGCCACGGCGGACACCGTGGAAACCCAGGCGTTGCAGCGTATTGAAGTGCGGGCGTTTGGGGTACTGCTGGGGGAGTTGCTGGAGCGCGTTGACACGCCGTTCAACGACCAGGCGTTGGTCGCGCTGCAAAAACGCTGCTGCCAGCCTGATGTGTTGGCGCGGCCGAGCTTTGAAGAGATCGAGACCTTGCTGCAGTCTCTGCCACGCCACTGATCAAAT
>NZ_JANLOF010000075.1:0-39975 GCF_025466135.1 Pseudomonas sp. 14P_5.3_Bac1
GGCTTTTCCAAAGTGACTCGCCGTAAGGGCGAAACCAACCTCAGCCATCACCCAATAACGGATATACACGCCAGCTCAGCCAACTCACTGACTCACCACCAAGCGCACCAAGCCCGTCGCCTGTCCATGTTCAACGCGCTGATGAAACCCGCCTAATGACCTGACACCGAGCAGGTTCGCAACCCGCTGTTGCCGGTCAGCGTGTTGGCCGGCGACAGCGACGGCCTCACACCCGCCAGTGGCGGGCACGCTCTGGCGGGGCAGTTGCCCAACGCAGTGTTTCAAGTGTTGGAGAATTGCAGCCACCAACGGAGGCTGTAAAAACCACAGGCAGTGCTGGCGGGGTTCCACGCACAGGTGAAGACCCGCAACGCCTGAGTGGGCCTGTCAGCGTGGCACAGGAATAAACGCCACGCTGCCGCCCGAACGTTTCTGGAACAGCCGCTCGCCATTGTCCGGCTGCGTGGTGATCACCTGATGATCCGTGCCCAGGTAGGCCAACGGCGTCGGGTCTTCCTTTGAGTATTGCGCGACGATGATCGTGTGCTGCGGGTCGAACCCCTGGCCGCTGGTTTTTTCCAGCCAGGCCATCAGGGCGGCGCTGTCGCCCTGGCGTGGGAAGTCCTGGGTTTCGCTCACGTAGTAAAACGGCTTGCCGCCGTTTTGCAGGTACATCGGCACCTTGTTGTCGACTTCCACCAGCACCATCTGCCACTGATTCCACGGCGCGCTTTTCACCGCCTCGACGTGCACATCCTCGGCGAATCGTGTGACGCCGCCGTTGCCGGTGGTCCAGGGGTAGACCACGCCCAGCACCAGCAGCAACACCCCGGCGGTGATGCCAAAAGCCTTCTGCCAGCGCGGCCAACGGGCCGGTTGTTGCTGCAGGCGTTCACTCAGCCACCAGGCGGCCAGCAGCTGGGCGAAAGGCACCAGGGGCAGCACGTAATAACTGCGGCGACTGCCGCTGGCGGTAAAGAACACAAACAACAGGCCCAGGCCCCACACCAGCCAGCGCACGTTGGGTGGCGTTTGGCGCCAATGGCGCAGCGCCAGCCACAGGCCAAGCAACCAGCACGGCGCCCAGGGCAGGGTGTAGGCGGGCAGGTAGATCAGGTAGGTATAGATCGGCCCCATGTGGTCGAAGGGGTCGAAAAAGCGCACCACGTTTTCCTTGAACACCAGTTCAAGGCCGCTCTCGCCATAGGTGGGTGCCCCGTAAAAGTGGGACAACACGAAGGGAATCGAATAGAACGCCGCCGCGATCAGTATGGCCAGCAGCAGGCGCAGGTTGAGGTGGCGCCGGTAGCGGTGTTCGCTGAGCAGATGCGGCAACAGCACCAGGCCCGGCAACACAAAGCCGATCAAACCTTTGAACAGCGACGTTGCCGCCAGCAGCAGGAAAAATACCGTGTAGCGTCCCAGCCGCGTGTCATCCGGCCCGCGCCAATACCACCAGACCGCCGACAGCACGCCACACACGGTCAGCACATCGGCCGTGGCCACGCGGGCCCAGAACAGAAAGTAGAAGGTGGTCGCCAGCATCCAGCCGGCAATCAGCCCGGTGCCTTTACGAAACAGGCGCTCGCCGATCAGGTAGACCAGCCAGATGCTCAGCCAGGCCGCGATCACGGACGACAGGCGCAGCGACCACGGGCCGAGCCCGCCCATCAGGTTGGCGCACGCGGTAATCAGCCAATAAGAGGGCAGCGGTTTGTCGTAATACGGTGCGCCCTTGAGGTAGGGGTCGAAGTAGTCACCGCTTTGCAGCATCTGCAGCGCGATGTTGGCCCAACGGGTCTCCGGCCCCCACAAATCGCGACTGCCCAGACCCAGCAGCAGGAGTAACGCCGAGACGCCCAGCAGCAGCACCAGCGCGCCGCGTTCGGTTTTCCAGAAATTCATCGGCGGCTCTCACGGTGGGCATCACGTCAAGGAAGTTTGGGATAGATGATCAGCAGCATGGCGCCCTTGCGATAGCGCTGGCCTCCGGGTGGCAGTTGCCCTTCTTCGCGATGTTCACTGGTGCTTCTGACGCGCATCAATACGCCGACCGAGCCTTGTTGGCGGGCTTCGCTCAGCCAGGGCTGAACATTTTCAAAGCTGACTTTGCGGTGCACCGAATCTGCGTATTTGAGGCCATAGCGCAGCTCGCCCTCTGTGTCGTAGAACGCTACGTCAGGGCGGCGCAAGCGCCAGGACAAAGCCGAGGCCGAACCCAGTTCATTGCTGATCAAAGCATGGGTTTGTTGCAGTTCATCCAGATGCTCAAGCACGAACTGGTCGGGCATTTCGGTATCGGTAACCTCTTGCGGCATGCCGGCAGGCAGCAGCGCTACCAGCACGCCGATGGCCAGCGCAGGCATGGCCCACAGCGTCAGCGGGCGGAAGGCTTGCAGCAGATTCGCCAGGATCCAGCCCAGCAACACGATGAAGGTCAGCGACAGGCTGTACATCTCGGCGTGGCTGTTGCTGTACAGCGGTTTGTCGATTTGCAGGTAAATCAGGGTCGCCATCGCGCCGAGGCCGATGGCGAAATTGAACAGGCCGTTAATGCGCAGGCTGCGCGTTTTGCCGCGGTTGATCAGGCCGATCAACGCATGCCCCATCAGCAACGCCAGCGGCATCAGGCACGGCATGATGTAGGTCGGCAGCTTGCCGTTGCTCAGGCTGAAAAAACCCAGCGGCAGCAGCAGCCACAAGGCCAGAAAAATAATCGCCGGCTGGCCTTTGTCTTTCCAGGCGTTGACCACGGTCGCGGGCAACAGCGCCGCCCATGGCAGGCACGCCACCACCATGATCGGCAGGAAGAACCACCAGGCCCTGGCGTGCTGGGCATTGTTGGAGGAGAAGCGGCGGATGTGCTCGTGCCAGAAGAAGAAGCGCCAGTAGTCCGGCTCCTGTAGATGGATCGCCCACACCCACGGCAGGCACAGCACCACCGCCACCAGGATCGCCAGCGGGCCATAGCGCAACAATTCACCCAGGCGTCGCTGCCAGAGCATGTACGGCACGGCGATCAGCACCGGCAACAGCCAGGCCAGAAAGCCCTTGGTCATGAACCCCATGGCGCAGGCCACGCCCAGCATTGCCCAGGCGCCGAGCCGGCCGCGTGAGGTACGGCTGTCGAGCGCGAACCACAGTGCAACCAGGCTGAGGTTGACCCACAGGGTGAATTGCGGATCGAGGTTGGAGTAACCCGCTTGCCCCGCCACCAGCCCGAAGCTCATGTAGAGCAGGGCACAGGCGAAGCTCTTGCGCGGGTCGTTCCACAGGCGGCGGGCGATAAGGTACGCGAGCAGAACGCTCAGGCCCGTGGTCAAGGCCGAGGCAATGCGCACCCCGAAGAGGTTTTCGCCAAACACCCACTGGCCGATGGCGATCAGCCAATAGCCGGCGGCAGGTTTTTCGAAGTAACGCACGCCCATGAAATGAGGCGCCACCCAGTTGCCGCTCAGCAGCATTTCCTGGCTGATCTGGGCGTAGCGGGTTTCATCCGGGATCCATAAACCGTGCAGCCCCAAGGGCAACAGGTAGAACACGGCGAAGGCCAGCAACAGTAGCGGCAGAGGTTTCAAACGGGTCATCAAAACGTCGCTCCTTGACGTTTAACGGTGGAGTACTGAGGCATGTAAGTAATAGTAGAAAGAGTCACTAAGTTCACTAAGTCACTGAAAATATTCATGACGTCCTGAAGTAACAGGCGCAGTTAAACATGCCAGAAGAGGGCTGTCGGTTTGCTGAACATACAGGTGGGTATATGTAAAAAAGTGTCTAGAGTTGTTTCAGGACGGCGGGCCACGCGGAGTTGTTCATGATGCCCAGGGTCTCGAATTTGCCGTTGGCCTTGACCCGAACGAACAGGGCACTGCCGTACTCGGGAAACGCTGCGCGCGGGTAACCCAGAGTCTTTTCGAAGTCGGCAATACAGCCGCTGTGGGTGACAAATACGAGGTTTCGTCCGGGCTGCTTGTGGCTGAGCAGTTCTTCGCCAATGGCCGCGCCGCAGATCGCCTGCTGCCCGGAGGTCAGCTCGGCATTGCCGAACATGAAGTGTGAGGTCTGGGCCGTGCGCAATGCGGGGCTGGCGAGCACGTCGCTGCCTTCCATGCCGAGTTTGAGGAAGGCTTTGCCAAGTTCTTGCGCGCGTTGGGTGCCGACGATTGTCAGGCCTTCGGGGCCGCCGAAACAGGGGTTTGTCGAGCGGTCGCAGCGCTCTTCATGGCGCACCAGCACGATCAGGTCACCATCGCGCCAGCTGGGCAGCACTTGCGAGCTCAGCAAGCGATTGCCCACGCTCAGGTCACGCGGTGATGAGGGCCACAGCAGGAAGCCGGCGAGCAGCAGCGCGATGACTGCAAGGCCCGCCCACCACTTTCGCAACCACTTGATATAGCCGCGGCGCGAGCGCGGTTTGGTCAGGGTAAGGTCAACCACATCATTCACCATGGGCACTGTACTGCACTGTTTTTATTGAAGTAGGCGCAACGCTTCGACGGATGCCCGAAGTTGAGCAAGAGGCTGTCATAGGGCTGCTGTCTTTTCGCTGAACATCCAGCGGTTAAAAGTGGCCACGGCCGGCAACTAACGAGTTGCCGGCCCTTGGCGTGTGGTGGGCAATTTAGTGGGGCGAGGGTAGGCGGGCGGTGAAATCAATGTGAAAAAATTGCGTGGGCGCGACTATGAGCCGTTATTCTCGTTTGCAGTCTTTCACGTGAGCGCTCTTATGTTGCAGGTGCACGGTGTCCTTAAAAGCTACGCCACCCCGCAGGGCCCGCTGACGGTGTTGGCGGGCGTCGATTTGCACCTGGGCGAACGCAGTAGCCTTGCGCTGATGGGCGAGTCGGGCAGCGGTAAAAGCACGCTGCTGCATCTGGTGGCCGGGCTCGACCGCGTGGACGGCGGCAGCATCCAGGTTGGCACACAGCGCCTGGATCAACTGACCGAGGCGCAGCTGGCTCACTGGCGGCGCACCGAAATCGGCCTGGTGTTCCAGCAATTCAACCTGATCGGCAGTTTGCGCGTCGAGGACAACCTGGCGTTCCAGGCGCGGCTGGCAGGGCGCTTTGATCCGCAGTGGCAGGCACAGTTGGTGGAGCGCCTGGGGCTGGGTGACTTGCTCAAGCGTTACCCCGAGCAACTGTCCGGCGGTCAGCAGCAACGGGTGGCGGTGGGGCGCGCCCTGGCCTCGCGCCCCGGCTTGCTGCTGGCCGATGAGCCGACCGGCAATCTGGACGAAGCCACCAGCGATGAAGTGTTGCAGTTGCTGTTGGACCTGCTGCGTGACAGCGCCACCAGCCTGTTGATGGTCACCCACAGCCCGCGCATCGCAGCGCGCCTGGACCAGCAAGTGATACTGCATCGCGGCCGTGTCGTGCCCGCGGACGCGCGTTGAGATGAGCGTTTTTTATTGGACGTTGTGCGCACTGCTGAGCCATTGGCGGCGTCACCCGGTGCAGTTTTTCAGCGTGTTGACCGGCCTGTGGCTGGCCACCGCACTGTTGACCGGGGTGCAGGCGCTGAACAGCCAGGCGCGGGACAGTTATGCACGCGCCAGTCAATTGATCGGCGGTGAGCCGCAAGCCAGCCTCAGTGCGCCGGACGCTGCCAGCTTCCCCCAGGCGTTGTTTGCCGAGCTGCGCCGCGCCGGGTGGCCGGTATCGCCCGTGGTGCAGGGCCGCTTGCAGCTCAAGGGGCATGAGGACCTGCGCCTGCAACTGATGGGTATCGACCCGCTGTCGTTGCCCGGCGGCGGCGCAGTGGCGGGGCAGCGGTTGAGCCAGGCGCAAATGATCGCGTTTTTCAACCCGCCGGGGCGTACCTGGGTCGCACCGCAAACCCTGGCGGCCCTGGGGTTGCATGAGGGCGAGCAACCGCTGACCGCGAGCGGGCACGCCTTGCCACCGTTGCAGGTTCAGCAGGACATGGCTCCGGGCCTGTTGCTGACCGATATCGGTTTTGCCCAACCGCTGCTGGGCATGCCGGGGCAACTGTCGCGCCTGCTGCTGGACAAAGCCTTTGCCGCCGGTCATCCCACGCCACCGGCCGCGCTGCAACTCAAGCAGGGTGAAGACAACAACCTCGCGCGCCTCACCGAAAGCTTTCACTTGAACCTCGACGCCCTGGGCTTTTTATCCTTTGTGGTGGGGCTGTTTATTGTCCACGCCGCGATCGGCCTGGCGCTGGAACAACGGCGCGGATTATTGCGGACCTTGCGCGCCTGCGGGGTCAGCGCGCGCATGCTGATCCTCAGCCTGGGCGTCGAACTCGGCGTGTTGTCGTTGCTCGGCGGTGTGCTCGGTGTCGCCAGCGGGTATCTGTTGGCGAGCCTGCTGCTGCCGGATGTCGCCGCAAGTTTACGTGGGCTGTACGGCGCCGAGGTGCCGGGCCAGTTGAGCCTCAGCCCGTGGTGGTGGATGGCCGGGCTGGGCCTGAGCCTCGTCGGCGCGCTGCTCGCAGGCGGCAGCAGCCTGTGGCGGGCGGCGCGCTTGCCGCTGCTAGCACTGGCCAATGCCCAGGCCTGGCATGACGCGCACGCGCGCTGGTTGCGACGCCAGGGTTGGGTGGCGGCTACCGCGCTGGTCATCGCACTGCTGGCGCTAGGGTTGGGCGACAGCCTGGCGGCCGGTTTTGTGTTGATGGCCGCCTTGCTGCTGGGCGCGGCACTCGGTTTGCCGGTAGTGCTCAATGGGCTGCTGACGGCGGTGCTCGGGGGTAGCCGGTCTGTGCTCGGCCAGTGGTTTCTTGCCGACTGCCGCCAGCAGTTGCCAGCCTTGAGCCTGGCGCTGATGGCTTTGCTGCTGGCTCTGGCGGCGAATATCGGCGCGGGTTCCATGACCTCGGGCTTTCGCCAGACCTTCAATAACTGGTTGGAGCAGCGCCTGACGGCGGAGCTGTACCTCAACCCGCAAAACCCGGCTCAGGCCGAGCAACTCGCGACGTGGTTGGCGCAGCAACCCTTGGTGCAGGCGGTGCTACCGACCTGGCAGGTTGCCGTGCAACTGCAGGGCTGGCCGGCGGATGTGTTCGGCGTGGTCGACGACCCGACCTACCGCCAGCACTGGCCGTTGCTGGAGGCGGCAAGCACGCCTTGGGACCAGTTGCTGCAGGGCGACACGGTCATGCTCAGCGAACAATTGGCGAGGCGCTTAAAGGTGCAGTTGGGCGATGCCGTCGCGATTCCCACGCCTCAGGGGCTCTGGTCGCCCAAGGTGGTGGGGATTTATGCCGACTACGGCAACCCCAAAGGCCATCTGCTGGTCAATTCGCACCACCTGCTGGCGCATTGGCCGACGCTGACACCGGCCCGCTTCAACCTGCGGGTGCAGCCGCAAAAGGTGCCAACGCTGGTGCACGAGGTGCAGCGCACGTTTGCCCTGGATGACAGCCGCATCGTCGATCAGCAGCAACTCAAAGGCTGGTCGAGCCAGGTGTTTGAACGCACCTTCGCCGCCACCGCCGCCTTGAACAGCCTGACCCTCGGTGTGGCCGGCGTGGCGCTGTTTATCAGCTTGCTCACCCAGAGCCAGAGCCGGCTGGGCCAACTCGCGCCCCTGTGGGCGCTGGGCGTGACGCGTCGGCAATTGATGTTGCTCAACCTGGGCCAGACCTGGCTGTTGGCGGTGCTGACCCTGGTGCTGGCGTTGCCGCTGGGCCTGCTGCTGGCGTGGTGCCTGGACGCGGTGATCAACGTGCAGGCATTCGGCTGGCGCCTGCCATTGCAGGTGTTCCCGTGGCAGCTTGCTCAGTTGCTGGGGTTGGCGCTGCTGGCCACCTTGTTGGCCTCGGCCTGGCCGTTGTGGCAGTTGTACCGCAGTCGCCCGGCGGATTTGCTGAGGACGTTTGCCAATGAAGATTAAAGCGTGGTTGTGGGCCGCCTTGCTGTTGCTGGCCGCGTGCGACAAAGCCCCCGCGCCGCCGGAAAGCTTCGCCGGCCTGGGCAGCGATGCGGCGGACTTTGCTCAGGTGGTGCCCGGCAAGGTCTTCAGTTTTCCCGAGGACCACGGCCCCCATGATGGCTTTCGCATTGAATGGTGGTACGTCACCGCCAACCTCAAGGATGCCCAGGGCAATGTGTTCGGCGTGCAATGGACGCTGTTTCGCAACGCGTTGAAGGCGGGGCCGACGCAACCCGGCTGGCACGACTCCACGATCTGGCTCGGCCACGCCGCCGTGACCTCTGCCACTCACCATTACGCTGCCGAACGCTACGCGCGTGGCGGGATCGGCCAGGCCGGCGCCCAGGCGGTGCCGTTCAACGCCTGGATCGACGACTGGAATTTCGCTACCCGCCCCGGCGCCGCAAGCCCTCTGGCGCAGATGCAACTCAAGGCCGGCGGCGCGCAATTTGCCTACGACCTGCACCTGACCTCCAGCCGCCCACTGGTGCTGCAAGGTGACAACGGCTACAGCCGCAAATCGGATCAGGGCCAGGCGTCGTACTACTACAGCCAGCCGTTTTTCAACGCGACCGGCACTGTCAGCATCGACGGCATCACCTATCAGGTCAGCGGCCCGGCGTGGCTCGACCGTGAATGGAGCAGCCAACCACTGGCGGCCAGTCAGACCGGCTGGGACTGGTTTTCCCTGCACCTGGATCGCGGCGAGCAGTTGATGCTGTTTCGCGTTCGGCAAACAGACGGCGCGGGCTATCTCACCGGCACCTGGATTGATCAACAGGGCCGCACCGAGACGCTGCACAACGCCGATATCCAGCTCACGCCACTGACCACCACCGCAATCGACGGGCGCCACATTCCGACGCGCTGGTCATTGAAAATCCCCGGCAAGCATCTGGATATCACCCCCCAGGCCGTCAACCCGAAGGCCTGGATGAACCTGAGCATTCCGTACTGGGAAGGGCCGGTGCAGTTTGAGGGCGGGGTGGGGTATCTGGAAATGACCGGGTATTAACGCGCCTTTGTGCAGGCGCTTTTTCTCTGCCGGGTAGGCAACTTCCCAATGTGAGTGCGCGCCCCTGGACTTGTGTCCGGGCCGTATTGGTGTGCCTGGTAAGCCGACGGCCTGGGTTGGATCGGTTCAAACCGAGCGTGAAAAAACCCATAAAAATACTGTACATGCATACAGTCATGTTCTACATTCCATCCCAGGTGACCGGATGTCACCGATCACCTGAGCTTCAATTTTTTAACTATGGATGGATAAAAAATGAAACCGACAAAAGCCCTTATGCTGGGCGCGGCCATGATGGCCTCCTGCTTTATTTCGGCCTCTGCCCTGGCCGAGCCAACCCTTTCGATACTCACCCCCGGTACGGTCAACCAAGGCGTGATCGATGCGCTGAAACCGGGTGGCACGCTGACGCCCGTGCCGATCCCGGACGATCTGCTGCAAAAGCTGCTGGACGCCAAAAACGCCAAGGTAAAACCTGCTGGCAAAGCGGCCAAGTCCGCACCTTTCAACACTGCCATCGGCGAGTTGAAAAAGCCGAGCCAGGCCAACCTGAAAAGTGCTGCCGTCGCCGCCTTTGAGCCGCTGTTTCCGACCCTGGATATCAACACCCTCTACACCATCGACCAGGTGCAAACAGGCCAGGAGTTTCCCTACCACTTCAACCTGCCGCACAACGCCCGTGTATTGGTGCAGTTGATCAACCAGAGCGCCGGCGCCGATATGTCGCTGAGCCTGTTCCGCGACGACGGCCAGGGCAACCCGCAATTGATCGATACGTCCGATAACCCAGGCAATGCCGATGAATACCTGGGCGGCATCCTGCCGGCGGGTGATTACTACTGGTTCATGGTGGCCAAGACCGCCACCAACGCGCAGTTCAGTTTTGGTGTGGCGGTGGACACCAACATCGACGCCTTTGAGCCCAACGACACACCGGAAAATGCCTTTGCGCTGCCGGACACGATGAACAAGGTGACCGGCAACCTCGACAACGCCAGTGACGTTGATTACTTCGACTTCAAGGCGGTGCGCGGCCAAAGCGTGAGCATGTACCTGGCGGGTGATGAAAATGGCAGCCGCAACCAGTGGCTCTTCGAGCGCTTCGACGGTGCCAACTGGGTCACCGTGCCGGCCGGTTCCACGTCGACCTACCCGAGCGTCACGCCGGGCACCACCGTCAAGGTGCGCGTACGTGCCAACCCGGGCGTGGCACAAGACCCGACCAAGCAGTACGCCTTGAGCCTTGGCTCTACGCCACGGTTGAATGCGTCGGATGTGAAGGGCGACAACATCGTGCGGGTGCCGGCCTCGATATTCTGGATGGCGACCCAGGCCGCGCGCACGTTGAACTGGACCACCAACTGGTCCGACTCCACGGGCGCGCCTCTGTTGGGGGTTACGCCAGTGCTGCGCGTGGACAAGCGCTTTGTGGGCGCCGAGTACCACTGGACCGACTTCAAGGCCAGCACCAACAGCGCCGGCACCTCCCTGGCCAGCGCCGCGCTCGGTGAATGCTTCGGCGATTACCGCGTGCAATACCCGGACAGCAGCACCGGCGTGAAATACAACTGGGACACCACCTTCAACTTCGGCGGCTGGCGTATCGAGCTGGACGAGTTTCCCGGTGTGGGGGTGGGCGGTGACAATGTGGCGTACGTGACCTTCGGGCACATCTGCACCCAGGACATCATCCACTGATCCATTGACGCAAGCATGAAGGGGCAGTCCATCCGGGCTGCCCTTTTCATTCGCGGGCCAGTGCCTGCTTCAGTGGCAGGCGCGCCATGCTCGTGCTCTTCAACGAGCCCAGGTACAACCAGTCGCCGTATTCACGCGCGGTGGTGATGGGCGAGTAATTGCCCGAGCTGCCATCCTGCAAGTTGGCGATGACCTTGCCGTCGGTGTCCAGCCCCAGTACAAAAGCCTTACGCTCGATGGGCTTGGGCACCACCATCAGCGCCCGTACCATCACCTTGCGCAGCAACGGATAGCCGGCGAAGCCATCCAGCAACGGGTTGCGCGGCGAATACAGCGCGACCCAGAAGCGATCGCTGCCGTTGAAGCTGAGGTTGTCCGGCAGGCCTGGCAGATTGTCGATAAACAGGTCGTGGCTACCCACGTGCTCACCCTTGAGCCAGTAGCGGCTGATGCGGTAGGCGCCGGTTTCGTTCACCAGCACATAGTTCTCATCCGGCCCCAGCGCCACACCGTTGGCAAATTGCAGTTGGTCAAGCAACACCTCGGTGAGGCCGGTGGCAAAGTCATAGCGCAACAGCCGACCATCGCCGCCATGTTCAATCACGGCTTCACCATCCTGGCCGTAGCCCCAGCGACTTGACGCGTCACTGAAGTAGGCAAAGCGCCCGCTGGCGTCAACCGTCACGTCATTGGTAAAGCCAAACGGCAAGCCGTTCGCGCTGTTGCTCAGCAGCGTGAGTTGCCGATTGGTATCCAGGGCGAGCAAGCCCTTGACCCCATCGGCAATGATCAAACGCCCATCCGGGTGCAACGCCAGGCCGAGCGGGCGTCCGCCGGTATTGGCCAACACTTCCAGGATGTGGCTGTCGGGCGATGTTCGGATGATGCGCCCGTCCTGCAGGCCACTGATCAGAAACCCCTGGGCATCCAGCAGCAAGGCCTCGGGCCCGGCGATGTCCGAGGCGCCGACTCGTTGCACCGCCTTGAGCCGCTGATTCTCGGCGTAGATGCCGTCCTTCATCGACGGCGCCTTGGGCGGGGTCCAGTTCACCGGTTGTACCGGGGTGGGCATCAGCAGCAGAAAGGCGATCAGCGCAAGCGATACAACGAACAGCCCATGACGAAGATGTTGACGGCGGTGGCTCATGACTGTTCCTGGTTGTCGTGGGCGTTCGGTTCCCAGTGCAGAGTGCCGAACAGGTAATCCATCAGCGGCAGGACGATATTGAAATTACGCCCTTGCATCAGTTCGCGGCGGTGGTGCAGGGCGTGCAATTGGTGCATCTGGCGGATCCACGGCAGGCGTGCCACGCGGTGGTTGGCAGGCAGGTGTTCGCAGGCGTGGAACACCTCGTAGAGCAAGTAACCGAGGATCATGCAGCCGGCAAACAGCCCGGCGATGTTGGGGCTCAGGTGCTTGAGCAACCACCAGGCGGGGAGGGTGATGGCCAGGCTGTGCAGCACGATCAGCCACGCCGGGAACAGGATCACGCGCCAGTCCCGAGGGCTGTCGTAGGTCATGTGGCCGGGCGTGAAGAAACTGTGATGGTCGCCGGTGTGCCGCGCGTAGAACAGCCGGGCGAGGGTGTGCTTGTGATGGCCGAGGTGGCGGTGCACGAGGTAGATGCACAGGTTGAAGAACACCAGGGTCAGGGGCACCGTCAGCCACTGCAGCGGGGTGATGTGTTCGGTGGAGGACCAGGCGAGGGTGATGCAGAAAATGCCATAGCCGAGGACGAAACCGGCGTGCAGCCATGGGTGGTAATGGCGGCTTATGGCCGCGCGATAACGGGTGCGGAAGGTCTCGGTAGGGTGGGCCATGGCGGTCAGCTCGGTATTTTTTTGTTGGAGGCTGAGCTTAGTTGGTGGTGGGGAATGCGCGAGTTTTTGCGCAGTACACCGATCAAGATCTGGGAGCGGGCTTGCTCGCGAAAGCGGTGTGTCAGTCAGCTCATGTGTCACTGACCCACCGCATTCGCGGGCAAGCCCACTCCCACAATTTGACCGAGTTCAGCCGCCACCACCGCACTGCTTTGCTTTTCTGTGGGAGCTGGCTTGCCTGCGATGCAGGCACCTCGGTGTGTCAGGCATAACCAATAGATGCCATCGCAGGCAAGCCAGCTCCCACCTTTGACCGAGTACAAACGAAACCCATCTACCTGATGCATAGAGATCCAAATGTGGGAGCGGGCTTGCCCGCGAATGCGGTGTGTCAGTCAGCTCATGTGTCACTGACCCACCGCCTTCGCGGGCAAGCCCGCTCCCACAATTTGACTGAGTTCAGCCTCCACCACCGCACTGCTTTGCTTTTCTGTGGGAGCTGGCTTGCCTGCGATGCAGGCACCTCGGTGTGTCAGTGACACCCTGTTGATGCCATCGCAGGCAAGCCAGCTCCCACATTTGATTGAGTTCAGCCTTCAAAGATCAGGTCGGCTGTCAGGCCGCCTCGGTTTTGCTTCTACCACTCAGGTCGGCTACTAGGCCGCCGTGCTCTGTTTTTGATCTTGATCTTAGGCGCCCGGTTAAACCACGCTGGCCGAGTGGTGGGGCAAGAGCCCTTGGGTTACTTTGGGGCTTTTTTTCCAAAGTGACTCGCCGTAAGGGCGAAACCAACCTCAGCCATCACCCAATAACGGATACGCCCCCAAAGCCTCCACCGCTAATAGCATCCCAGCAAAAAGCCGCCTGATCGTTATTGAATACCGATGGACCAGCTCTGTGTGGTCTGGTCCTCGTGGCGCGGCTCCAGGTCATCTTCATACTGGCAACGCGGGCCCTTGCAGTGGTAGTCGAAGGTCACCGGCGCCTGGGTCTTGATGGGGAACAACGATTTGGCCGTCGCCGGTGCAGCCTGTGGCGCGGCCTCGGTGACGGGCGCTTCGTAGGTCAAATCCAGCGTTGCAGCGTGGGCCACGATGGGCAGGAGGGCGAGCGCTGCACTCGCCAGAACGGTCCTTGTAAATAGCATCTGAAACAATCCGCGCAACAAAAAATGAAGCGCGAATTATAAGCCAGGCGCAACCGCCGATGCACACCGCAGTCCGCGGTCGAACGCCGCAGTTCAGAACACCCGAGGCGCCTCAAGGTGTTCCGTGGGGAACGCATGGGCATAGGCCTGACACACCCGCAGCACCTGCTCATCGGCAAACCGCGCGCCCACCACATGCAGCCCCACCGGCAAGCCATTCGCCGCCAACCCGCACGGCACCGACGCCGCCGGTTGCTGGGTGAGGTTGAAGGGATAGGTAAACGGCGTCCACTCCATCCATTCGTTCAGGCCCGAACCCGGTGGTACGTTGTGCCCCGCCTCGAACGCAGTGATGGGCATCATCGGCGACACCAGCACGTCGTAATGCTCATGAAACGCCGCCATCCGCGCCACCAGTGCCGCGCGGGCTTCGAGGGCGTCATTGAAGTCGCGCAGGCTCAGCTGTTCGCCGCGTTGCGCGATACGCAGCAGGCCGGGGTCGAGCAGCTGTTTTTGCGCCTCGCTCATCGTGCTGGTCAGGCGGGCGGCGCCGGCGGCCCATAAGGTGCTGAACACCTCCAGCGGGTCACTGAACCCCGGGTCGATCTGCTCGACATGCGCGCCCAGTTGCACCAACCCTTGCACGGCTTGGGCGACGACGTTGGCCACCTGCGGGTCGACATCCACATAACCGAAGGTCGGGCTGTAGGCCACACGCAAGCCTTGCAAATCCGCGCCCGGCTTGAGCCACGGCGTGGTCCGTGGCGCACCGATCAGGCCATCGCGCGCATCCGGCTGCGCGACGGTTTGCAGCATCAGCACGGTGTCTTCCACCGTGCGCGTCATCGGCCCCAGGTGCGACAGAATCGTCATCGAACTGGCCGGCCACTGCGGTATGTAGCCGAAGGTCGGCTTGATGCCAAAGGTGCCGGTGAACGCACACGGAATGCGGATCGAGCCACCGGCATCGCTGCCCTGGTGCAGCACGCCCAGGTTCAACGCCGCCGCCGCGCCCGCGCCACCGGACGAGCCGCCCGCGGTGGTGCGGGTGTCCCACGGGTTGCGGGTGATGCCGTACAACGGGTTGTCGGTGACGCCTTTCCAGCCGAATTCCGGGGTGGTGGTTTTGCCCAGCAGCACCGCACCGGCCTTGCGCATCAGGGCCGAGAAGGGCGCATCCACGTCCCACGGCCCGCCGGCGGAGGTGGTGCGTGAACCCTTGCGGGTGGGCATGCCAAGGGTCAGCGTCAGGTCTTTGATCGAAGCGGGCACGCCGTCCAGCGCGCCGCAGGGTTGGCCTTTGAGCCAGCGTTGTTCCGAGGCGCGCGCAGCGCTCAGGGCACCCTCAGGATCGACATGGCAGTAGGCGTTCACCACCGGGTTGTAGCGCTCGATACGCAGCAAGGCATCTTCGGTGACCTCCACCGGCGACAGGCTTTTGTCGCGAAAATGCTGCAGCAGTTGCACTGCTGTCAGTTGGCCCATCTCACTCATGTCAGGTCCCCCTGCGCCGCGTTGACCATGGCGCGCAGCAGCACCGCGCAGCCTGCTGCCAGGTCATCCGGCGCGGCGTTTTCGATTTCGTTATGGCTGATGCCGCCTTCGCACGGTACAAAGATCATCCCGGCCGGGCCGAGTTCGGCGACGAAAATCGCGTCATGTCCGGCGCCGCTGACGATGTCCATATGGCTCAAGCCCAAGGCCGTTGCGCCGTCACGCACGGCGTTGACGCAGGCCGGGGCGAAATCCAGCGGCGGGAAGTCGGCGGTGGGCGTCAGCGCAAACGTCAATCCGTGGCGTGCAGCCGTGGCTTCAATCACGCCGCGCACTTCATCGACCATGGCTTGCAACCTGTCGGCGTGCAGGTGGCGCAGGTCGATGGTCATGTGCACCTGGCCGGGAATCACATTGCGCGAGCCTGGGTGCACGCTCAGGCAACCGACCGTGCCGCAGGCGTGTGGCTGTTGCTGATGAGCGATACGGTTGACCGCGCTGACGACTTCGGCGGCGCCGACCAGGGCGTCCTTGCGCAGGTGCATGGGCGTGGGGCCGGCGTGGGCTTCGACACCGGTGAGGGTCAGGTCGAACCACTTCTGGCCCAGGCAACCCATGACCACGCCAATGGTGGTGGCCTGGTCTTCCAGCACCGGGCCTTGTTCGATATGCGCCTCGAAATACGCGCCTACCGGGTGGCCAAGCACCGCACGTGAGCCGGCGTAGCCGATGCGCTGCAGTTCAGCGCCTACCGACAGGCCGTGCTCGTCCTGTTTGTCGAGGGTTTCCTGCAAGTCGAACTGACCGGCAAACACCCCGGAGCCCATCATGCACGGCGGAAAACGCGAGCCTTCTTCGTTGGTCCACACCACCACCTCGATCGGCGCTTGGGTCTCAATGCCAAGGTCATTCAAGGTGCGGATCACTTCCAGCCCGGCCATCACGCCGTAGCAGCCGTCGAACTTGCCACCCGTGGGCTGGGTGTCGATATGGCTGCCGGTCATCACCGGGGGCAGGGCGGGATTGCGCCCGGCACGCCGGGCAAAAATATTGCCGATGGCGTCAACACTGACGCTGCACCCAGCCGCCTCGCACCAGTGCACGAACAGGTCGCGGGCCTGGCGGTCGAGGTCGGTGAGCGCCAGGCGGCACACGCCGCCTTTGACGGTGGCGCCCAGTTGGGCCAGGTCCATCAGCGATTGCCACAGGCGGTCGCGGTTGATCAGCGGGGCGTTGCTCTTGAGCGGTTGCGCAAAACTATTCATGGGCACTCTCCGGTCAGGCACTCAGGGCCAAATAACGGTTCTTGATGCTTGGGTCGGCGCGGAAGGCAGCGGCGCTGCCCTCGTACACCACGCGGCCCTGTTCGAGCACGTAATGGCGGTCGGCGAGCTTGTCGCAGACCATCAGGTTCTGTTCCACCAGCAGCACGGGCAGGCCGTCGTCCTTGACCTTGCGCAGGATTTTCACCAGTTCGTCGACGATCACCGGCGCGAGGCCTTCGGTGGGTTCATCGAGGATCAGCAGCTTGGGATCGTTGAGCAGCGCGCGGGCGATGGCGAGCATCTGTTGCTCACCGCCGGATAACGCATGGCCGGCGTTTTTGCGCCGCTCCTTGAGGCGCGGGAACATGCCGTACACGTCGTCCAGCTGCCAGCGGCTGGTCTTGCGCACGGCGATGCGCAGGTTTTCTTCGACGCTCAGCAGGCGGAAAATCCCGCGGTTTTCCGGCACCAGCGCCAAGCCCTGGCGGGCGATTTCGAAGATCTTCTGGCCCACCAGCGCCTGGCCATTGAAGTGAATCTGGCCCTGGCGCGGGCAGATAATCCCGAGGATGCTGCGCAGCGTGGTGGTCTTGCCGGCGCCATTGCGGCCCAGCAGGGTCACCAGCTCGCCGGGGTTGACGGTCAGCGACACGCCTTCGAGTACGTAGCTTTTGTCGTAGTAGGAATGGATATTCTCGACGATCAGCATCAGGCGGCCTCTCCCAGGTAAGCAGTGCGCACACGTTCATCGGCGCGCACGAACTCCGGCGTGCCTTCCACCAGGATCTGCCCGTGGCTCATCACGGTGATGCGTTGGCTGATGGACATGACGATGCTCATGTTGTGTTCGATCAACAGCACCGTGTGGTCGCGGCCGAGGTCGCTGATCAACTGGGTCATGATCGGGATGTCATCGATGCCCATGCCCGAGGTGGGTTCGTCGAGCATCAACAGTTTTGGCTTGGAGCAGATCGACATGCCAACTTCCAGCACACGCTGCTGGCCGTGGGACAGCTCACCGGCCAGGGTGTCGGCGCGGCTCGTGAGTTGCAGGCGTTCGAGTACCTGGTCGGCCATCTCCAGGTGCTCGCGCTTGCTGTCGACCCGGCGCCAGAAGTTCAGCGCACGCGCACCGTCGCGGCCCTGGGCGGCCAGGCGCAGGTTCTCGCGCACGCTGAGGTTCTGGAACAGGCTGGTGAGCTGAAACGAACGCGCCATGCCCAGGCCGACGCGGGCGTGGGCGGGTTTGCGCATCAGGTTCTGGCCGTCGAAATGAATTGCCCCTCCAGTGGCCTGGCGTTCGCCGGTCAGGCAGTGAAACAGGCTGGTCTTGCCGGCGCCGTTGGGGCCGATGATGGTGTGGATGGTGCCGGCTTCGACCTTGAGGTTGACGCCGTTCACCGCGTGGAACGCACCGTAGGCCAGTTCCAGGTTCTGGGTTTCCAGCAGGATGCTCATGACAGCTTCTCCTTGGTCACAACGTCGGCCTTGCGGCTGCCGCGTACGCGTTCGAACAGTGACGACAGCCCGCCCCACAGACCGCCGCGCATGAAGATCACCACCAGAATCAGGATGATGCCGAGCAGCATCAGCCAGCGCGGCCACAGGTCGGAGAGAAAGTCGCCCAGCAGCACGATGGAACCGGCGCCCAGCAACGAGCCGAACAGCGAACCGGTGCCGCCGACGATGGTCATGATCAGGATGTTTTCGGACATCGCCAGGTCGATGTTCGACAGCGGCACAAAGTGCAGCAACATCGCGTACAGCGCCCCGGCGATGCCGGTGACGGCGCCGGACAGCACAAACACCAGGATCTTGAAGTGGCGCGTGTCGTAGCCGATGGCCGAGGCGCGGGTTTCGTTTTCGCGGATGGCCATCAAGGTGCTGCCGAACGGCGAGGCGATGACCCGGCGTGCGCCGATGAAGATCAACAGGAACAGCACCGCGACAAAGCCATAGAACGCGCGGGCGTCGGCCAGCGACAGCAGCACGGTGTCACCGAGGCGGATTTCCGGGCGCGGCACGCTGAGCAGGCCGTTGTCACCGCCGGTCCAGTCGCTCAGGGTGTAGGCGACGAAGTAGGCCATCTGGCTGAACGCCAGGGTCAGCATCACGAAGTAGATGCCGGTGCGCCGGATTGCCAGGGCGCCCACCAGCAGCGCGAGGAAACCGCCGGCCACGGCGGCGCCGAGCAGGGCAGGGAACAGGCCCAGTTGCAGGTGGATCATCAACAGTGCAGCGCAATAGGCGCCGGCCCCGAAAAAGATGCCTTGGCCGAACGACAACAGCCCGGTGTAGCCCAGCAGCAGGTTGCAGGCCAGGGCGGCCATGGCAAAGATCAGGATCTCGGTGGCCAGGGTCGCCGAAGGCAATATCAACGGCAAACCGATCAGTACCGCCAGTACCCACAGCAACATCGCTTTTGACTGGGTCTTGGCAAACGGCAGGGGATTTTTCTCGCTCATGTCAGGCTCTCCCAAACAGGCCGTAAGGGCGCACCAGAATCACCACGGCCATCGCGCCGTAGATCATCAGGCTCGCGCCTTGGGGCCAAAGTGTGGTCATCAGGCTTTGCACCACGCCCACCAGCAGACCGCCGACCAGCGCACCACTGAACGAGCCCATGCCGCCGATCACCACCACCACGAACGCCACGCCGAGAATCTCCGGGCCGACGAAGGGCTGGGCGCCGCGCAAGGGCGCAAACAGCACGCCGGCGACGCCGGCCAGGGCTACGCCGAGGGCGAAGGTCATCGAGAACAGGCGGAAGATATTGGTGCCCAGCAGCGACACGGTCTCGGTGCTTTCACTGCCGGCGCGCACCAGGGCGCCGAAGCGTGTGCGCTCCAGCAGCAGCCACAAACCCAGGCCGACCAGCCCGGAAAACACAATGAGAAACAGGCGGTAGTAGGGGTAGACGAAGTCGCCGACCACCAGCACGCCGCGCAGCAGTTCCGGCACGGCGACGCTTTTGCCCACCGGGCCCCAGATCATCACGCTGGCTTCCTGGATGATCAGCGCGATACCCAGCGTCACCAGGATCTGGAACATGTGCGGCAAGTGATAAATGCGCTGGATCAACAGTCGCTCGATCACCCAGGCCAGCGCGGCCACCACCAGCGGCGCGATCAGCAGCGCCAGCCAGAAGTTGCCGGTGAGGCTCACGGCGGTGTAGCAGATGTAGGCGCCCAGCAGGAAGAACGCGCCGTGGGCGAAGTTGACGAAGTTGAGCAGACCGAAAATGATTGTCAGCCCGACCGCGATCAGAAAGTAGATCATCCCCAGCCCAAGGCCGTTGAGGATCTGGAACAGGTAAAGGTTAAGCATGCAGGAACCCTCGGACAGGTGGCCGCGCGGGCGGCCCTGTCGTGTACAACCGGTGATGGTTTAGCGGATCAGCCGAGCACGCAGCCCGTGGCTTGCACCGGCGGGAACGACTGGCCGGCACTGAGCACTTTGGCCAGGTCGTCCTTGTCGGCCATGTCGCCGGCGGCTTTGCCGATCATCAGGTAGTAATCCTTGATCACCTGATGGTCGCCGGCGCGGATCGATTCCTGACCGGTGGGGCCTTCAAAACTCAGGCCCTGCATGGCCTTGGCTACCGTCGGCCCGTCGAAGCTGCCGGTGGCAATGATGGTGTCGAGCATGACCTTGGTGCTGATGTAGTCGGCGGCCAGCGGGTAGGTGGGGTTGATGCTGTATTTGGCCTGGGTCAGCTTGACCAGTTCACGGTTGAGCGGGCTGTCGACCTGGTGCCAGTACTGCGCGCCGAGGTACACGCCTTCGAGCACATCGCTGCCCAGTTCCTGGAATTGATCGAGGCCGGCGGACCACACCAGCAGCACTTTCATGCGCTCCTTGATGCCGAAATTCACCGCCTGGCGCAGGGTGTTGGATGACTGGCTGCCGAAGTTGAGCAGCACCAGCACGTCGGGTTTGGCGGCGATGGCGTTGGTCAGGTAGCCGGAGAATTCCTGCTCCTGCAAAGAGTGATAGCTGTTGCCGACGTGTTCCAGGCCGTTTTCCTTGAGCACGTTTTTGGCGCCTTCGAGCAAGGCTTCGCCAAACACGTACTGCGGGGTGATGGTGTACCAGCGCTTGGCGTCCGGCAGCAGCTTGATCAGCGGCACCAGGGTTTCGCGGATCGCGCCGTAGGTGGGCACCGACCAGCGGAAAGTCGCACTGTTGCAGTCCTTGCCGGTCACCTCATCGGCGCCCACCGGGGTCATGAACACGCCGCCGACCTTGCTGACTTCCTTGGCCACCGCCAAGGCCGATGACGACAGCGTGCAGCCCTGGAAGAACCGTGCGCCGTCCTGCTGGATCGCCTCCTGGACCTTGCGCACCGCCTTGCCGGCGTTGCCTTCGGTGTCGATGACCTTGTAGTTGAGCGGGCGGCCGAGAATTTCGGGGTGTTGTTCCACCGCGAGCCGCGAACCCATGTCGGCAAACTTGCCATAGCTGGCAAAGGCGCCAGACATGGACTTGAGGCCGTAAAAGGTGAAGGGTTCGGCGGCGAATGCAGAACGCACGCCCAGCGGAAGGCTGAGGGCGGCGGCTGCGGTAAGACTGGCTTTCAACAACGTACGACGCTGCATGGGGTGACTCCCTGGTTTAGTTATTGGCAGGAGCGGCAATGGCGATACGGTGGAGCAAGGGCCTGTGGGCAGGCCTGTTATTGGATGATTGGCTTCAACGGGTTTAACTCGGTCAACGGTGGGCGCTGGCTTGCCTGCGATAGCATCGACTCAGTTCAACTGATCCACCGAGGTGCCTGCATCGCAGGCAAGCCAGCTCCCACTTTGATTGGGTTTGCACAGGTGGATCTGAGGTGTTTTTAAGAGTGATCGAACTCCAATAGAAAGTGCGGGCTGACCTCGCCTTCAAGGGCGGTCATATGGTGTTCGGCGTCGCACATGTGTTCATGCATCAAGCTGCGCACCGCACGTTCATCGCCGGCACGAAAGGCAATCAGCAACTGCTTGTGATAGTCGAGGTTGGCGGCGTCGAACTGCTTGCGCTTGGGCTTGTAGGCTTTTTTCAGCACCACCAGATCGCGCAGCAAATCGTTGAGAAACTGCGCCATGAAACTCAGCAACGGGTTGGGGCAGGCCTTGGCCAGCAGGTTGTGGAACTCCAGCTCCGCCAGGCGCTGTTCGCGCTGGCCGGCCTCGCTGTCCTCGGGCGCGCTGCACAAATCCACGTTGTCTTGCAGGGCCTGATAGTCGTCCTCGCTCAAGCGTCCGAGCACCGACACGGCCAGTTCCACTTCGATGACCTTGCGCAGCTGGTACACCTGCTCGCCGTCCAGGTGCTGAAAATGCAGGTAGTTGCGCAACGCACGGCTGGCGGGCTCGGTGCCGGCCTGGTTCAGATACGCACCGCCACTGGGACCGGTGCGCGTACTCACCAGGCCTTCCACTTCCAGCGCTTTGAGCGCTTCACGGGCCGAGCCTTTGGAACACTGGAAGCTTTCCATCAACTCGCGCTCGGTGGGCAGGCGGTCGCCGGGTTTCAAGGCATCGGTGACGATAGACCGCTTGACCGACTCGACAATCACATCGGAGAGCTTCTGGCGTTTGCGTCGCAACGGGCGGCTGAGCATGGGCGTCTATTGATCCTATTAATGCGGATTAATAGCACTTAATAACGATTGGTCGAGAGCGTCAACGCAGGGTGTCGTTTTCGGCGCGAAGAGGTCGTAATCGCAGTGATTATTCCCAGCGGCCGGGGTCGAGACAGCGCGTGGAAGGAGGCGGCTGTTGGCCGTTGACCAGAAAATCCGCGACCCAGCGGTTGACGCACCCGGCTGCGACGGCGTCGGGTCGGGATGATTCCTTGAGCAACAATTGCTCGACGCCAGAGGTGGCGGGTTCCGCGTGCCCGGCGTTGACCAAGACCATGCGCGCTACGCGTTCGGTAAACAGCGCGGCGTACCGACTGCCAAGTCGGGTGGCCTGGGCATTGCCGAGGAAGTTGAGCCGGGCCTCGCCGAGTTGTTCGCGCACAAACTCCATATCGCGCGCGGCCTGTTCCACACCGGTTTCCTGGCTCAGGTCGCGGGGGCTCAGTTCGATCACGTCATAACGGTTGGTCAGGGTGCGATAGGCCGCCGTGGCGTAGGACTCCCAGCGGCTGACCAGTTTGAGGACGAAGGTTGCGCCCTGGCCCTTTTGCGGCTCGCCGGCCTGAATGAACACCACACCCTCGCGGCTCAGCGGTTGCCGGGCGCCGACACGGGTCAGGGCCAGGCGCACAGTGCCACGCTTGGGCGCGGCGTGGTCACGGGGCACGCTGACGCTGCCGCATTGGGTGCGCTCCAGCACCTCAGGGTCCGGCCGTTCAAAGGCGGGGAAGGGACAATCCAGCAGCCAGTCGATCGCCGTGGGCGCGATCAGAGGCTCGGCAAAAGCCCGGCTTGCCATCAGCCAGAGGCAGGCGCACGTCAGGCTTTTTACAACAACGCTGGGTTTCATCTAGAGGGTCCGGGCAGCCGTTTGAAGACGGCTTTTTTACCAAGGACCTCGGGTCAAAGAATGTAGGTTTGTTAAACGGTTTGTGTAGGACAACGGAGTTTCGTTATCAGAAACCGGCGTTCCACCCGCCACCCAATGCCTTGTACAGCGCAATGCTGGCTTGAAGACGCGATAACCGCAGTTGCACAGTTAAGTCCTGCGCCGCGTACAGTGTGCGTTGGGTTTCGAGCACCGTCAGCAAGTCTTCCGCACCGGCCTGGTAACGGCTTTCGGCGATCCGGAAGGCGGTCTGGGCCTGTTGCAGTTCTTCGCTTTGCCAATCGCGCTGCTGATCCAGGCGCGTGATGTTGCTCAGGGACTTTTCCACGTCGGCAAAGCCGTTGATGATGGCGCCGCGATAAGTCTGCAGCAGCTCATCCTGACGGGCGCGGGCCTTGTCGCGTTCGGCGCTTAAACGGCCATTGTTGAAGATCGGCGCCACCAGGCCCGAGGTCAGGTTGTAGTACGGGCTGCGCAGGAGTTCCTCGGCCTTGTAGGACCCCGAGCCCAGCGTGGCGCCCAAGGTCACCGTGGGCAGCATCGCCGCACGGGCCACCGTGACATCGGCACTGGCCGCCGCAAGCTGCGCTTCGGCCTGGGCCAGGTCGGGGCGGCGGCTCAGCAGTTGGCTGGGCACGCCCGGGCCAATGGTCGGCCAGGTCAGCGCCTGGAACGACTCGGCGCCCAGGTTCAACGCTTGCACGGGCTGGCCGAGGAGGGCGGCGAGGGTGATCAGCGATTCTTCGGCCACTTGCTGAATCAGCGGCAGTTGCCGTTGCTGGCTCGCCACCAGACTCTTCTGTTGCGCCAGTTCCAGGGCTGTGGCCGAGCCGGCGTCGTAGCGGGTCTGGACCAGGTCGAGCACATTGCGCGCATTCGCCAGGTTGAGCTCGGCGATCTGTTGGCGCTGGCGCGCGGCAAGGGTTTGCGCATAGCGGTCGGCGACGTTGCTGAGCAGCGTCAGCTCCACAGTGGCCTGGTCGAACTCACTGGCACGCAGGCTCTGCAGGGCACTGTCACGGGCGGCAGCACGGCCGCCCCAGAAATCCACTTCGTAGCTGGCGGTGAGGTCGGCGTCGAAGCTGTCGACGGTTTTATTACTTTCTGTAGCGTCCAGGGAAGAATTGCCGCTGCCGCGCAGCAGCTTTTCGCGGCTGGCGGAGAGGTTGAAATTCACCTCGGGCAACAACGGCGCACCGGCAATCACCGCGCTGGCCTGGGCCTGGCGCACGCGCGCCATGGCGGCCGCCACGTCATAGCTGTCGCGCCGGGCCTGGTCGATCAGGCGGTTGAGTTGCGGGCTGCCAAATTGCGTCCACCAACGCTGGTTGGTCGCTTGCGTGGCCTGTCGCTCGGCGTATTGCCACGCGGCGGGCGGCGCGATGCCGCTGTCGACCTGGGGCGGGTGGTCGGTGCAGGCGTTGAGCAACAGGCACAGGCTGAGCACGGACAGGTGCGGTGGAATGCATCGTTTATTCACTGGTCAACGCCTTAACCGGATCGAGCCGGGCAGCTTTACGGGCCGGCATAAAGCCGAATACGACACCGGTGACCAACGCACAGCCAAACGCGCCAAACACCGCCAACAAGGAAAATTGCACCGCCACCTCGGCCAGCACCAGCACGCCGCCGACCAGCAGCGCCAGAGCGATGCCGAACAGCCCGCCGACCACCGAAAGCATCACCGCCTCGGTGAGGAACTGGCGCAGGATGTCGCGCTGGCGCGCACCGGTGGCCATGCGGATACCAATCTCGCGCGTCCGCTCGCGCACGGTCATCAGCATGATGTTCATCACGCCGATACCGCCCACCAGCAGGGAAATCGCGGCAATCGAGCCGAGCATCAACGACAAGGTGTTCTGCGTGCGCGCCTCGGCCTGGATCATTGCCGCGTTATTGGTCAACTGGTAGTCGCGCTTGCCGTTGTGCAGCTTGAGCATCAACTGGTCGATGGCCAGTTCGGCCTCATGCACCTTGCGCGCATCGGCGGCGGCAATCGCCACGTATTCGGGGTTGTAGGTGCCGAACAGACGCACGCTGGCGGCGGTGTAGGGAATGGCGACACGGTCATCGCTGTCTTTGTTGCCGGAACTGGAGCCTTTTTCAGCCAGCACACCGATGACCTGGAAAGGCACGTTCTCGATCAGGATGTATTGGCCGATCGGTGTGGCGACGTTCTTGAACAGCTTCTCGCGGATACGGTGGCCGATCACTGCGACGGTGGCCCCGGCGCGCTCGTCAGCCTCGGTGAAGTAGCTGCCCTCGACCACCGGCCAGTTGAAGATCTCCGGGAAGTTGACGTCGTTGCCACCCACGTAGGCCAGGTAATCCAGATTGCCGAAGCGTACACCCGCGTCGCTGCCATTGACCGGCATGATGCGCTTGACCTGGGGCAGCGCCGCCAGGGCCGCGACATCGTTGAGGGTGACGATGCCCAGCGGCGTGCGCGGGTTGGGCGAGGAACCACTCAGGTAGATGATGTTGGAGCCGAACGCGCCCATCTGCGCCATGACCTGGCGCTTGCTGCCTTCGCCCACCGCCAGCATCACCACCACCGACGCCACGCCGATGATGATGCCCAGCAGTGTCAGCGCGGTGCGGAAGCGGTTGATCCACATCACCCGCCAGGCCGCTTGCACGGCGTCCACCAGTTCGGCTTTCCAGGCACCGTTGTGTTCGGCACCGTCGGCCAGGCGCTGGCGCAGGTCCACGGCTTGCAGCGCGCCGCTGTGGGCGGTGGCGGGCACGTGGGTATCGCGGGTTGCCGAGTCACTGATGATCAGGCCATCACGGATCTCGATGATGCGGTTGGCACGCGCCGCCACTTCGCGGTCGTGGGTAATCAGAATGACCACGTGGCCCTGGCCCGCCAGTTCATCCAGCAGCGCCATCACCTCGGCGCCGCTGTGGCTGTCGAGGGCGCCGGTGGGTTCGTCGGCGAGGATGATATGCCCGCCGTTCATCAGGGCGCGGGCAATGGACACGCGTTGTTGCTGGCCACCGGAGAGCTGGTGCGGGCGGTTGCCGGTGCGGTCGGCCAGGCCCAGGCGGGTCAGCAGCGCCTTGGCGCGGGCGTGCCGTTCGGCGGCGCTGATGCCGGCATAGATCGCCGGCATTTCGACGTTTTCCTGAGCCGAGCCCGACGGGATCAGGTGGTAGCCCTGGAACACGAAACCAAAGGCTTCGCGGCGCAGCCAGGCCAGTTCGTCGCTGTCCAGGTGCGCGACGTTTTCGCCGGCGAACAGATAGTCGCCCTCGGTGGGGCGATCAAGGCAGCCGAGAATGTTCATCAGCGTGGATTTGCCGGAGCCCGACGCGCCGACGATAGCGACGAATTCCCCGGCATGGATCGACAGGTCGATCCCGCGCAATACGTCGACCTGCGGGCTGTCGCCGCCGCCGTAGGATTTACGGATGTTCTTGAGTTCGATCAGCGGCGTGGTCAAGTCAACCCCCGTTGCCATCGACCGGGCCGATCAGCAGGTGATCGCCTTCGTTCAAGCCCTCAAGCACTTCGACCCGCAGGCGGTCGCTGATACCCAGGCGCACCGGGCGCTCCTCGATGTCGCCGTTTTTGGCCACCACCCGCGCGAACGGCCGGTCGGGGCCGTGGCTGCCCAGCAAGGCCGCCACGGGGGCGGTGAGTACGTCCTTGACCTGACTGGCAACGAAAAACACCTGGGTGGTCATTTCGGCCATCAGTGCATTGTCGGCGTTGTCCACATCCAGCAGCACGGTGTAGAGCACCACGCGGCCACTGCCGCTTTTGCTGGCGCTGCTGGGACTGCCACTGCCCTGGCTGGTTTCATTCAGCGGCTTGGGCGGTATCGGCAAGATCTGGCGCACGGTGCTGGTCCAGCGTCGGCTGCCACCGGCGAGGGTGGTGAAATAGGCGGTCATGCCCGGTTTGACGTGACCTATGTCGGCTTCGGAGACTTCGGCCCACACGGTCATCGGCGATAACTTGGCGATGCGCAGGATCAGCGGCGTCTGTTGCTGGGCGTTGAGGGTCTGGCCGACCCGTGCGTCCACCGCCACCACGGTGCCGCTCATGGGCGCGTAGATGCGGGTATAGCCCAATTCCGCCTCATCGCTGCGCAGGCTGGCCTGGGCCTGGCGGATCTGTGCCTGGAACATCTCGACCCGGGCCTGGGTGGCACTCAGTTCGGCCTTGGCGGTTTGCACGTCTTCCTCGCGGGTGGCGTTGCCGGCGGCCAGGCGCTGTTGACGCTGGTATTTCTGGCGCGCGAGTTCGTGCTGGGCCTTCTGTTCCTGCAGCTGGGCCTTGAGGTTTTCGATGGAATAGCGGCTGGCGTCGAGTTTGGCTTGTTGCGTGGAAGGGTCGATTTCCACCAGCAACTGGCCTTCCTTGACCTGATCCCCGGCCTCGACATGAATCTCGCGGATCTGCCCGGACGCCTGGGCGCCGACGTCGACATACCGGCGCGGTTGCAGCGTACCCAGCGCCGTGACGCTGTTTTCAATATTGCCGCGGGTGACGGTGACAGTGGACAGCGTATCGCGGCCGGGCGGCAGCACCTGCCAGGCGGCCACCGCAAGGAGGGGGATCAGGCACGCGACAGCGAGCAGGGCGCGTCGAGCGGGGCGAGGGCGTTTCATGCGTTGGTTCCAGCCAGGAAGTGAGGGCCGCAGTTGCGGGGGGCTGAGTGTTATACGAGAAAATTGCTCGCAGATTTAGGCGTTTACATACACGGAAACAGCTCTATGGAATAAAAAACTCGCGCATTGATGCAAGACTTCTTTAAAAGTAGATGAGAATTACTATAAATTGCACGCACTCAAACTGCCATCATCCATGGCCTGTCTTCTTTTTTAGTACTCAAGGATTTGATGCCGTCGCCCCTGACGGCCGGGAGTCATGGTGGAAAACTACTATCGCGAGCTGGTGTGTTTCCTCAACGCCAAGCTGGGCAACCGTCAGGTGGCCGAGGATGTGGTGCATGACGCTTATGTCCGAGTGCTGGAGCGCTCCAGTGACACGCCGATCGAACAACCGCGTGCGTTTTTGTACCGCACCGCGCTGAACCTGGTAATCGACGGTCATCGGCGTAACGCCTTGCGCCAGTCCGAACCCCTGGACGTACTGGATACCGAAGAGCGTTTCGCCACCAGTTCGCCGCATGCCTGCCACGATCAGGACCAGCGCCTGGAAATGCTCGAGCGTGCCCTGGCCGAGCTGCCGGCCACGTGCCGTGACAGCTTCCTGCTGCGCAAACTCGACGGCCTGTCCCACCCGCAAATCGCCGAACGCCTGAGTATTTCCCGCAGCCTGGTGGAAAAACACATCGTCAACGCCATGAAGCATTGCCGGGTGCGCATGCGCGAGTGGGACGCGCACTGATCAATGATCAGTTAAATTTTATTTCACTGTCCTCGTTTCCTATCAACACATGACCTGTTGTGCAGGTCTTGAAGGTATTCCCGCCCCACCGCCAAGGGGCTTATCCAGAGGACACTGGAATGACACAGGCAATTGCTTCGCCCGCGGTTCACGACCTGATCGGTATCGGTTTCGGCCCTTCGAACCTGGCGTTGGCCATCGCCCTGCAGGAGCGCGAAAAAGCCCAGGGCAAACTGGACGTGCTGTTTCTCGACAAACAGGCCGATTACCGTTGGCACGGCAATACCCTGGTGACCCAGAGCGAGCTGCAGATTTCGTTCCTCAAGGACCTAGTGACCTTGCGCAACCCCACCAGCCCCTATTCCTTCGTCAACTACCTCAAGGCCCACGACCGTCTGGTGGACTTCATCAACCTGGGCACGTTTTACCCGTGCCGCATGGAGTACAACGACTACCTGCGCTGGGTCGCGGGGCAGTTCCAGGCCCAGGCGCGCTACGGCGAGGAAGTGCTGGCCATCGAGCCGATCCTGCAACAGCAACACGTTGAAGCACTGCGCGTGATCTCCCGTGACGCGCTGGGCGAACAGCATGTGCGCACCACCCGTTCGGTGGTGGTCAGTGCCGGTGGCACGCCGCGTGTGCCTGAAGCGTTCAAGGCTCTCAAGGATGATGGCCGCGTGTTCCACCACTCCCAATACCTGGCACGCATGGCCCAGCAGCCGTGTGTTGAAGGCAAGGCGATGCGCATTGCGATCATCGGCGGTGGGCAAAGCGCGGCTGAAGCCTTTATCGACTTGAACGACAGTTTCCCGTCGGTGCAGGTCGACATGATCCTGCGCGGTTCGGCGCTCAAGCCCGCCGACGACAGCCCGTTCGTCAACGAAGTGTTCTCACCGGCGTTTACCGACCTGGTGTTCCAGCAGGTCGGCGCCGAGCGCGAACGCCTGGTGGCCGAGTACCAGAACACCAACTATTCGGTGGTTGACCTGGACCTGATCGAGCGCATCTACGGCATTTTTTATCGCCAGAAAGTCTCCGGTGTCGCCCGCCAGGCGTTCCGCACCATGACCGTGGTCGAGAAAGCCAGCGCCAGTCCGCTGGGCATCGAACTGTCCTTGCGCAACAACGCCAGCGGCGAAACCAGCGTCAGCCATTACGACGCGGTGATCCTGGCCACCGGTTACGAGCGCCAGATGCACCGCGAACTGCTCGCGCCGCTGGAAGCCTATATGGGCGACTTCGAGGTAGCGCGCGACTACCGCATCGTCACCGACGAGCGCTGCAAGGCCGGCATCTATATCCAGGGCTTCAGCCAGGCCAGTCATGGCTTGAGCGATACCTTGCTGTCGGTACTGCCGATTCGGGCGGATGAGATCGCGGCGTCGTTGTATGAAAACGATCGCCATCGGGGCAAAGCACGCTCGGTGCAGGACCTGCTTCTTGCAACTGCGAGCTGATCGAGCACAGTCCTACAGACGGCACTGGCGCCAAGGTTGAGCTACTGGTACTGTACAAAAAACCAGTATCGGTAGCTCTCCATGCAGTTGATCGAAAAACTCAGTATCCTCGCCGACGCCGCCAAGTACGATGCTTCCTGCGCCAGCAGTGGCGCGCCCAAGCGCAGTTCCGAGGGCAAGGCCGGGCTGGGTTCCACCGACGGCATGGGCATCTGCCACAGTTACACCCCGGACGGCCGTTGCGTGTCGTTGCTCAAGGTGTTGCTGACCAATTTCTGTCTTTACGACTGCCAATACTGCGTCAACCGCCGCTCCAGTGATGTGCCCCGTGCGCGTTTCAGCCCGGAGGAGGTGGTCACCCTGACCCTGGATTTCTACCGGCGCAATTGCGTCAGCGGGCTGTTTCTCAGTTCCGGCATCATTCGCTCGGCCGACTACACCATGGAGCAACTGGTCAGGGTCGCCAAGCTGTTGCGCGAAGAGCATGACTTTCGCGGCTATATCCACCTCAAGACCATTCCCGAAGCCGACCCTGCGCTGATCGCCGAAGCCGGGCGCTATGCCGATCGGCTCAGCGTGAACATCGAGTTGCCCACCGATGCCAGCCTGCAAACCCTGGCGCCGGAGAAGCAGATCGTTTCGATCAAACAGGCGATGCAAACCATCTACACCGGTGAACAAACCGTGCTTAACGAGCCGCGCGCGCCGCGTTTCGCGCCGGCAGGGCAGAGCACGCAGATGATCGTCGGCGCCGATGACACCGACGACAGCACCATCCTGCACGGCGCCGAGGCGCTGTACGGCAACTTCAAGTTGCGCCGCGTCTATTATTCGGCGTTCAGCCCCATCCCCAACAGCCCGAAAAGCGTGCCCCTGGCCGCGCCGCCGCTGATGCGCGAGCACCGTTTGTATCAGGCAGACTTTCTGTTGCGCAGTTACGGTTTCAGCGCCAACGAACTGTTTGAAGGCCCCGGTCACCTGGCGCTGGACATCGACCCCAAGCTGGCCTGGGCGCTGGAGCATCGCGAGGTGTTTCCGCTGGACTTGAATCGCGCCGAACCCACGTTGATTGCGCGCATCCCCGGCATCGGCTTGCGCACCACCCAGCGCCTGGTGGACCTGCGCCGCGAACGCAAGATCCGTTTTGAAGACCTGGCGCGCATGCGCTGCGTGCTGGCCAAGGCCAAGCCATTTTTCATCACCAGCGACTACCACCCACAACAGGCCGACACCACCAGCGTGTTGTTGCGCGAGCAACTGCGCGACCGCCCGCAGCCTCAGCAAATGGGGCTGTGGGGATGATCAGCCTGGAATGCGACAACCTGTTCAGCACCTGGCGCGAACAGGCGCGCTGGCTGCTCAGCCATCAGGTCGACCCCAGTCAGGTGAGCTGGGGCGAGGCCGAGGTGGCGGACCTGTTTGCCACTGACGAGCCGATTCCTGCGCAGCTTGGGCCGTTCCAGGCGCGAATTCCCAAGGTGCTGTTGGCGCTGTTGGAGTCGGCCGCCTGCTATCACGGCGATCAGCGTTGGAGCTTGCTCTACGAAGTGCTGTGGCGTGTCAGCCATGGCGACCGTACCGCCATGCTGGCCGGGGACAAACTGGGCAGTGAGTTGCAACGGCGGATCAAGCAGGTCAGTCGCGAAGCTCATCACCTGCACGCATTTGTGCGGTTTATCGCGCTGCCCCCGGAGGCCGGGCCAGAGTTGCCGGAGTACGTGGCCTGGCATGAGCCGGCCCATGACATATTGAAATCAGCCAGTCAGCACTTCATCGGGCGCATGGGCCGCCATCGCTGGATGATCGCCACGCCGCTGGATGGGGTGTATTACGACGGTCAGCAGTTGATTCATCAACGTGAATGCCCCGAAGCCTGGCAGCAACTGGCGCAAAAGGTCGAAGACCCTCACAGCGCCATGTGGCTGACTTACTACAGCCATATCTTCAACCCGGCGCGCTTGAACCCCAAGGTGATGGAAGGGCATTTGCCCAGTCGATTCTGGAAGAACCTGCCGGAGGGCAAGTTGATTCCGGGGTTGATCAGCGAGGCGCGGACGGGCAAGCAGCGCGATGGGCAGGCAAAGCTGATTGGGACCAAGCCGGGCAAGCGTATCTCCAGCGGGCACGGTTAAAAATGCGAGAGAGGGCGGGTTCCCGATAGCGGTGTGTCAGTCACCGAATGCATCGCCAGACACGCCCTTATCGGGAGCAAGCTCCCTCCCACTGTTGATTTCGTGGGCGCTGGCTTGCCGGCGATGGCCGTGTATCAGTGCCAACTGTACTAACAGATAGATCGCTATCGCAGGCAACCCAGCTCCCACATTAGTATGGCGGTGCTAATGAAATCTGTTTTCAGCCAGGAGCAATCATGTCTACCGCCGTTCGTCTCGCCCAGGCAGCCGATGCCGAGGGGATCAGCCAGGTCATCCTGGCGGCCTTACACAGCAGCAATGCGCGGGATTACCCGGCGGATGTGATCGCTCGCGTGGCGAGCAATTTTACCCCTGACGCCGTGCTGGCCTTGCTCCAGCGTCGGGTTGTGCTGGTGGCGGTGCAGGGGCAGGTGATCGTCGCCACTGCGGCGCTGGATGCCAATGTGGTGCGCTCGGTATTCGTCAACCCGGCATTGCAGGGGCAGGGCATTGGCCGGTTGCTGATGATTGAGATCGAACTGCGTGCGCGAGAGGCCGGGGTGACGGTCTTGAGCGTGCCGTCTTCGCTGACCGCCGAGCCGTTCTACACCAAGATGGGTTTCCACACCGTGCGCGACGTCTACCACGGTAACGAGCGCACGCTGGTGATGGAGAAAGCACTGTTATCCCGCCACCCCATCGGGCCGTATCGCGACCGTCAGCACCGTGCGCAAGTGGTGGCTTTGTGGCAGCAGGCGTTCGGGTACGACACCGCGCACAACCTGCCGACATTGGCGATTGATAAGAAGCTGGCGGTCAACGATGGGCTGTTTTTTGTGGCCACGGATAAAAAGGCTGTGATCGGCAGCATTCTGGCCGGTTACGACGGGCATCGTGGTTGGCTGTATTCGGTGGCGGTACACAGCGATTATCGCCGGCAGGGCCTGGGGGCTTCGTTGGTGCGGTATGCCGAACAGGCGCTGACTGCACTGGGGTGCATGAAGATCAATTTGCAGATTACTGGCGGCAATGATGCGGTGGTGGGGTTTTATGAGGCGCTGGGGTATGGGGTGGAGCCGAGGATCAGTATGGGCAAGAAGGTCGCCGTGAATATCCCGCCGCAATCCTGAAAACACCGTAGCGCAAATGTGGGAGCGGGCTTGCCCGCGATGGCGGTCTATCAGTCAACTTATTCAGTCACTGATAGACCACTATCGCAGGCAAGCCAGCTCCCACATGGGTTTTGTGGTGTTGCTGGCTTTTGGGCTTAGACCTTGACGATCCAGCCTTCTGGCGCCTCGACGTCGCCGGTTTGCACGCCGGTCAGCTCTTTGTAGAGCCGCTGGGTGATCGGGCCGACTTCGGTTTCGCTGTGGAACACGTGCAGCTTGCCGTTGTACTGGATGCCGCCGATCGGCGAGATCACGGCGGCTGTGCCGCAGGCACCGGCTTCCTTGAACTGATCCAGTTTGTCGATGAACACTTCGCCCTCAACCACTTTCAGGCCCAGGCGCGACTGGGCCAGCTCGATCAGCGACAGGCGGGTAATGCCTGGCAGCACCGAAGGCGACTTCGGCGTGATGAACTGGTTGTCGTGGGTGATCCCGAAGAAGTTGGCCGAGCCGACTTCTTCGATCTTCGAATGGGTCATCGGGTCCAGGTAGATCGCGTCGGCGAAACCGGATTTTTTCGCTTCGGCACCCGGCATCAGGCTGGCAGCGTAGTTGCCACCCACTTTGGCGGCGCCGGTGCCTTGTGGGGCGGCGCGGTCGAAAGTGGAGATTTGGAAGTTGTGCGGCACCAGGCCGCCTTTGAAGTAGGCGCCGACCGGGATCGCGAAGACCGAGAAGATGAACTCCGGCGCGGTACGCACGCCGATGTTGTCACCGGTACCGATCACGAACGGGCGCAGGTACAGCGCGCCGCCGCTGCCGTACGGCGGGATGAACCGCTCGTTGGCCTTGACCACTTGTTTGCACGCTTCGATGAAGTCTTCGGTCGACACGTGCGGCATCAGCAGGCGTGCACAGCTGCGCTGCATGCGCGCGGCATTCTGGTCAGGGCGGAACAGGTTGATCGAACCGTCCTTGCAACGATAGGCCTTGAGGCCTTCAAAGCATTGCTGGCCATAGTGCAGGGCGGTGGAGCCCTCGCTGATGTGCAGCACGTTGTCGTCGGTCAGGGTGCCTTCTTGCCATTCGCCGTTTTTCCAGACCTGGAGAAACCGCTTGTCGGTCTTGATGTAGTCAAAACCCAGCTTGTCCCAATTGATGCTTTCGTTACCCATGACACCCTCTATCTCTGGTCAACCGCCTGGTCGAAGGCAGGCTTGTCGGTTTTTTTCTGGATGGGCGCAACAATACTGCATTATTGGCCGGTGTAGGAGCAGGTGGGTGGGCCGTTCAGCATGTGTGTGGGCTGATCCACCGTTATCGCAGGCAAGCCAGCTCCCACATTTGGAATGCATTCCCCTGTGGGAGCCGGGCTTGCCCGCGATAGCCTCACCGCGGATTTACAGGTGCAGCGCGTGGCCCAAGGCTCTTAAAGCCGCCTCTTGTACAGCTTCGCCGAGCGTCGGGTGGGCATGGATGGTGCCGGCCACATCTTCCAGACGCGCGCCCATTTCCAGGCTCAGGCCGAAGGCGGTGGACAGCTCGGAGACGCCCACGCCAACCGCTTGCCAGCCCACGATCAGGTGGTTGTCACGCCGCGCGACCACACGCACAAAGCCGGTTTTCGACTCCAGTGTCATCGCCCGGCCATTGGCCGCAAACGGGAAGCTCGACACGATGCAGTCCAGGCCCGCGGCCTTGGCTTCATCCGGGGTCTTGCCGACCACCACCAGTTCCGGGTCGGTAAAGCACACGGCCGGGATCGCCGCCGGGTTGAACTCGCGGGATTTACCGCTGATCAGTTCGGCCACCATCTCGCCCTGAGCCATGGCGCGGTGGGCCAGCATCGGCTCGCCGCTCAGGTCGCCGATCGCCCAGACATTGCGCATGCTGGTCTGGCAACGGCTGTCGATCCTGATTGCCGAACCGTTCATGTCCAGGTTCAGCGCTTCAAGGTTCCAGCCCTGGGTATTGGGTTTGCGACCCACAGCCACCAGCACCTGATCGGTTTCCAGCGACAAGGTGTCGCCATTTGGATCGCGCACTTGCAGGCACTGGTTCTCAAAACCGGTGACGCTGTGCTTGAGGTACAGCTTCATGCCCAGTTGCTTGAGGGATTCGGCCACCGGCAATGTCAGCTCGGCGTCGTAGGCGGGCAGGATATGTTCCTGCGCCTCGACCACACTGACCTCGGCGCCGAGCTTGCAGTAGGCAATGCCCAGCTCCAGACCGATATAGCCGCCACCCACCACAATCAGGCGCTTGGGCACATGCGTGGGCGCCAGGGCTTCGGTGGAGGAGATGATCGGCCCGCCAATCGGCAGCATCGGCAGGTTGACGCTCTTCGAGCCGGTGGCCAGCAGCAGGTGTTCGCAGTGGATACGCTGGTCACCGACGTCGATGGTCTTGCCGTCGACCACCTTGGCCCAGCCGTGAATCACCTGCACTTTGTGCTTTTTCAGCAGCGCGGCGACGCCCGTGGTCAGGCGATCGACAATGCCGTCTTTCCATTCCACGCTCTTGCGGATATCCAGCGTCGGCACGTCGACTTCGATGCCCAACTGCGAACCCTGACTGTGGTGCACGGTTTGCTGAAATTGCTCAGCCACGTGAATCAAGGCTTTGGACGGAATGCAGCCGATGTTCAGGCAAGTGCCGCCCAACGCCTGGCCTTCGACCAGAATGGTCGGGATGCCCAACTGGCCAGCGCGAATCGCCGCCACGTAGCCGCCAGGGCCGCCACCGATGATCAGCAGCGTGGTGTGTAATGTCTGAGACATGCCTTACTCCAAAAACAGGCTGGCGGGTTGTTCGAGCAGGCCGCGAATGGCCTGGATGAATTGCGCCGCGTCCATGCCGTCGACCACGCGGTGATCAAAGGAGCTGGAGAGGTTCATCATCTTGCGAATCACGATCTGGCCCTTGATCACCATCGGCCGCTCGACGATGCGGTTGACGCCGACGATGGCCACTTCCGGCAGGTTCAGCACCGGCGTGCTGACGATACCGCCCAGCGCGCCCAGGCTGGTCAGGGTGATCGTCGAACCCGACAGCTCGTCACGACTGGCCTTGCCATTGCGTGCGGCGATGGCCAAACGCGCGATTTCCTCGGCGTTGCCCCACAGGCTGCGCGCTTCGGCGTGACGCACCACTGGCACCATCAGGCCGACGTCGCTCTGGGTGGCGACGCCCACATGCACCGCGCCAAGGCGGGTGATGACTTGGGCTTCGTCGTCATACCGCGCGTTGATCTGCGGAAAATCGCGCAACGCCACGACCATGGCGCGCACGATAAACGGCAGCAGGGTCAGCTTGCCGCGCGTGGCACCGTGCTTCTCGTTGAGGTGCACGCGCAACTCGTCGAGGGCGGTGACGTCGATTTCTTCCACATAGCTGAAATGCGCGGCGCGCCGGGTGGCGTCCTGCATGCGCTGGGCAATCTTGCGGCGCATGCCGATCACCGGGATTTGTTCTTCGTCGGTGCGTTCGGCGTAGGGGTTGGCAACGGCTTTATTTTGCGCCGGACGCTGGAGCAAGAAAGCCTCCAAATCTTCGTGCAGAATCCGGCCGGCCGGACCAGAGCCCTGCACCAGGCGTAGCTGGATGCCAGCATCCAAGGCATGTTTACGCACGGCAGGCGAGGCCAATGGGCGTTCGTCAGCTTCCCGGGCCACAGGTGCTTGAGCCGCAACCACGGGCGCAGGCTTGCTTGGCGCTGGCGCGGGTTTGGCTTCAGCAACCGGCGCAGGTGCGGGTGCAGGTGCAGCGTCAGCCGGTGCAGCCACCGCCGGTACATCCTTGGCGTTACCCGCGCCTTCCACTTCAATGCTGATCAAAATACTGCCCACGGCCATGACTTCACCCGGCTCGCCGCCGAGGGAAATCACTTTGCCGTGCACCGGCGAGGGAATGTCCACCATCGCCTTATCGGTCATCACATCCGCCAGCACCTGGTCTTCAACCACCAGGTCGCCGACTTTCACGTGCCATACCGACAGTTCAACTTCTGCGATGCCTTCGCCAATGTCCGGCATCTTGATAACGTGCGTGCCCATTCAGACCTCCATGACCCGTTTCAACGCCGCGCCCACGCGGGACGGCCCTGGGAAATACGCCCACTCCTGCGCGTGCGGGTAGGGGGTGTCCCAGCCGGTGACGCGTTCGATCGGCGCTTCCAGGTGATGGAAGCAATGCTCTTGCACCAGCGACACCAGCTCGGCACCAAAACCGCAGGTGCGGGTGGCTTCGTGCACCACCACGCAACGGCCGGTCTTTTTCACCGACTTGACGATGGTTTCCAAATCCAGCGGCCACAGGCTGCGCAGGTCGATAACCTCGGCGTCGATGCCGGTTTCTTCGGCGGCCACTTGCGACACATACACGGTGGTGCCGTAGGTCAGCACGGTGACGGCCGAGCCTGGACGCACGATGGCGGCCACGTCCAGTGGCACGGTGTAGTACCCGTCCGGGACTTGCGCTTGCGGGTGTTTCGACCACGGCGTTACCGGGCGGTCGTGGTGGCCGTCGAACGGGCCGTTGTACAGGCGTTTGGGCTCGAGGAAGATCACCGGGTCGTCGTTTTCGATCGAGGCAATCAGCAGGCCTTTGGCGTCATACGGGTTGGACGGCATCACCGTGCGCAGGCCGCAGACCTGGGTGAACACCGCTTCGATGCTCTGGCTGTGGGTCTGGCCGCCGTAGATGCCGCCGCCGCAGGGCATGCGCATGGTCAGCGGCGCAGTGAACTGGCCGGCCGAGCGATAACGCAGGCGTGCAGCTTCGGAGATGATCTGGTCGGTCGCGGGGTAGACGTAGTCGGCGAACTGGATTTCTGCCACCGGGCGCAGCCCGTAGGCCCCCATGCCCACCGCCACACCTACGATGCCGCTTTCGGAGATCGGCGCGTCGAATACCCGCGAGCTGCCGTACTTGTTCTGCAAGCCTTCGGTGCAACGGAACACGCCGCCGAAGTAACCGACGTCCTGGCCGAACACCACCACGTTATCGTCACGCTCAAGCATCACATCCATGGCCGAGCGCAAGGCCTGGATCATGGTCATGGTGGTGGTGGTCATGGCGGTTTCCACTTCGATACTGTTGTTGTGATCGTTCATGGTCAGATCCCCAACTCTTGACGCTGGCGCTTCAAGTGCTCCGGCATCTCTTTATAAACGTCTTCGAACATGGTCGCGGCGCTTGGAATCTGGCCACCGGCCAGGGTGCCGTACTGTTCGGCTTCTTTTTGCGCCTTGATCACTTCGGCCTCAAGTTCGGCACTGACCGCCGCGTGTTCCTCTTCGGACCACTGGCCAATCTTGATCAAGTGCTGTTTGAGGCGGGCAATCGGGTCGCCCAGCGGGAAGTGGCTCCAGTCGTCGGCGGGACGGTATTTGGAAGGATCATCGGAGGTCGAGTGCGGGCCGGCGCGGTAGGTGACCCACTCGATCAGCGTTGGCCCGAGGTTGCGGCGCGCACGCTCGGCCGCCCAGGCGGAGGCGGCATACACCGCGATAAAGTCGTTGCCGTCCACGCGCAGGGAAGCGATACCGCAACCGACGCCGCGTCCGGCGAAGGTGGTGGCTTCACCGCCAGCAATGGCCTGGAAGGTGGAAATGGCCCACTGGTTGTTGACCACGTTGAGAATCACTGGCGCACGGTAGACGTGGGCGAAGGTGAGGGCGGTGTGGAAGTCGGATTCGGCGGTGGCGCCGTCGCCGATCCAGGCCGAGGCAATTTTGGTGTCGCCCTTGATCGCCGAGGCCATGCCCCAGCCCACACCTTGTACGAATTGGGTGGCGAGGTTGCCGGAAATAGTAAAGAAGCCAGCGTCCTTGACCGAGTACATGATGGGCAACTGACGGCCCTTGAGCGGGTCGCGCTCGTTGGACAGCAGTTGGCAGATCAGGTCCACCAGCGGCACTTCGCGCGCCATCAGGATGCTTTGCTGGCGATAGGTGGGGAAGCACATGTCGTCGATGTTCAAGGCCAGGGCCTGAGCGCTGCCGATGGCTTCTTCGCCAAGGCTTTGCATGTAGAACGACATTTTTTTCTGGCGCTGGGCGACCACCATGCGGTTGTCGAAGATCCGCGTCTTGAGCATGGCGCGCATGCCTTTGCGCAGGATCTCGACGGGAATGCCCTCGGCCCACGGGCCAAGGGCCTGGCCCTGGTCGTCGAGCACGCGAATCAGGCCCTTGGCCAGGTCGGCGGTGTCGGCGGGTTCTACGTCGATGGCGGGTTTGCGCACCAGGCCGGCGTCGGTCAGACGCAGGTAGGTAAAGTCGGTCTTGCAGCCTGGGCGGCCCGAGGGTTCGGGCACGTGCAGGCGCAGTGGTTCGTACTGCTGGGTCATGGCTTTCTACGCTCTATCTTGTGAATTTCTTGTAGTGGGCGCGCTAGCTGACAGTCCGTCTCCGGGTAGGAGAAATCTTGTCCTACAACAATCATAGGCGTGGCGTAGAAGAATATTTATCTCTGTTTCGTTGCGCTCGTGATCATTTGCGGATAAAAAAACTGCATAAACATAATAAGCAGGTGATTTTGTCTCATGCGCAAACTGGACCGTACCGATATCGGCATTCTCAACGCCCTGCAGGAGAACGCGCGCATCACGAACGCCGACCTCGCCCGCTCGGTCAACCTGTCACCCACACCGTGTTTCAACCGGGTGAAGGCGATGGAGGAGCTGGGGTTGATTCGTGACCAGGTCACGCTGCTCGATGCCGATTTGCTCGGGCTGCATGTCAACGTGTTTATTCATGTGAGCCTGGAAAAGCAGAACGAGCTGGCGTTGCAGCAGTTCGAAGGCGCGATCTCGGACCGCCCGGAAGTGATGGAGTGTTACCTGATGGCCGGCGACCCGGACTACCTGATCCGCGTGCTGGTGCCGACGATCCAGTCGCTGGAGCGCTTCATGATGGACTTTCTGACCAAAGTGCCCGGCGTCGCGAATATCCGCTCAAGCTTTGCGCTCAAGCAAGTGCGCTACAAGACCGCGCTGCCTTTACCCGCCAATGGCATCAACCTCGGCACATAACCTCAGCCACGCCGCTGTAAAAG
>NZ_JANLOF010000084.1:0-39594 GCF_025466135.1 Pseudomonas sp. 14P_5.3_Bac1
GCCAGCCGCCATTACCGCAGCAACGGATATGTACTCACTCCCTACAAAAACCACCCCCGCGACTGTTGCAATTTGGGCAACAGTCATTATCTTGTTACACTCTGTACCGCACCGCTCACCTGCGCTAATTTGACGCACCGATGAGCGCGACGGCAACCACAGCTTCCCGCTCACCCAATTTCCCTCGACTTATTTCCAGGGCTCTACACTGGGAATCTGTTCAAAGCCGCTGACTTCAGCGGCTTTTTTTTGCGGTAAAAAAAGGCCAGGCACACCCCCACGACATTGGCCGCTTACGATTGACCAAAGGAGCTCCACCGGTGAAGAACTCGCTGACGTTCACCCCGCTATTCCTAGCGATTGCAACAACGATCGCCCCCCTGGCCCAAGCGGCAGACACCACCCCCGCCGACGGTTTCGTCGACGGCGCAAGCCTCAAGATCAACACCCGCAATTACTACATGAACCGCGACCGTCGCGACATCCACACCGATGACAGCAAGGAATGGGGCCAAGGCTTCATCGGCACCTTCGAATCCGGCTACACCCAGGGCACCGTCGGCTTCGGCCTGGACCTCAACGCCATGCTCGGCCTCAAGCTCGACGGCGGTGGCGGCACCGACGGCTCCAGCATCCTGCCGTATGGCAGCGGCAACGGCAAAGCGCCCGGCTCGTTCTCCACCGCAGGCGGCACCTTGAAAATGCGCGCCTTCGACACCGAGCTGAAAGCCGGCGACCTGTTCCTCAACAACCCGGTAATCGCTGGCGGCATGACCCGCATGCTGCCGCAGGATTTCCGCGGCGTAAGCCTGACCAACCACAGCTTCGACGGCTGGCTGCTTGAAGGCGGCCAGGCCAGCTTCACCAAGCTCTACAACCAGAGCGGTCACCGGCGCATCGGCACCAGCTACGGCGCGCTACCGGAGCACGCCGACAGCCAGCACCTGAACTGGGCCGGTGTGTCGTTCAGCGCCATCCCGGGCGTCACCAGCAACCTGTACGCTTCCGAACTCAAGGACGTGTGGCACCAGTACTACTACGACCTGGATTACACCTACGCGCTGAACGACCTGGTCAGCCTCAACCCCGGCCTGCACTACTACCACACCCAGGACACCGGCCGGTCGCTGCTGGGCAGCATCGACAACAACACCTACAGCCTGCATTTCACCGTGGGCGTGGGCAACCACAGCCTCACCGCCGCCTACCAGCGGGTCAACGGCAACACGCCGTTCGACTACATCAGCCAGGGCGACAGCGTCTACCTGGACAACTCCCAGCAATACTCGGACTTCAACGGTCCCAACGAACGCTCGTGGAAACTCAAGTACGCCTACGACTTCGCAGGCCTGGGCGTGCCAGGGCTGACGTCTGCCGTTTCCTACATCAGCGGCAAGACCGACCTGACCAAGGTCGACCCCAACAGCCGTGGCTACAGCGCCTGGTACAGCGCCGATGGCAAGGACGCCAAACACTGGGAGCGCGACATCGATTTGAAGTACGTGGTGCAAGGCGGCAAAGCCAAGGACCTGGCCGTGCGCCTGCAATGGGCGACCAACCGCGGCGGAAATGGCTACGCGGCAGTGGATCGGGATGTGGACGAATACCGGGTGATCGTGGACTACCCGATCAACGTGTTCTAACCCGCCAATCTTTCTTTTTTAGCCCATGCCCTAATTTTCATCGCGTAGAACTAAACTGCCAGTATCTTATCTGTTGAAGTCTGCGCGATGAGTCAACTCCGCCCTCCTTCTTTACCTGCACGCTCGGAGCTTTTGCTGATTCTGGGCAGTAGCCTGACCGTCACCCTGATTGTGATTATCGTCGCGGCGCTGCTGAACCGCGAACACGCCAGCACCGTCCAGGCCGCCCAACGCGCGACCACCAACATCACCCAGCTGATCAATGCCGACGTGCTGCGTAACGTCGAGCTCTATGACCTGGCGCTGGAGGGTCTGATCAAGGCCACCACCCGCAAGGACCTGGCGCAGGCGTCACCGGACATCCGGCACATGGTGCAGTTTGACCAGTCCACCGCAGCGCCCTTCAAAGGCGAAGTGCTGTTGCTGGATGCCAACGGTGCAGTGATTGCCGACTCCTCGACGCTGTGGCCAACGCCACGCAATTTCGCTAACCGCGATTACTTCCAGGCGCATCGACAGAATGCCCAGGCCGGCCTGTTTATCAGCCGCCCATTCAGGATTCGCTGCAACTGCGATCAAGTCTGGCGCATCGCATTCAGTCGCCGCGTCACGGGGCCGGACGGCGAGTTTGCCGGTGTCGCGGTGGCAACGATGCGCCTGGCGTATTTCGATCAATTGTTCAACCGCCTCACCATCGGCAACGGCAGTTCGGTGAACCTGCTGAACAACCAGGGGATTCTTCTCGCCCAGCAGCCGTTGCTGGAGCGCGACATGATCGACAAGGACCTCAGCGATCGGCCCAACTTCAAACGCATACTGCGCGAAGGCGAAGGCAGCTTTCGGGCGATCTCGGCCATCACTGGCACCGAGCGTTTGTACACCTTCACCAATGTCGGTGAATTACCGCTGATTGTGGTGGTAGCGCTGGCCAGCGAAGACGTGTTCGCCCCGTGGAAACGCGCCGCGCTGCTCACCAGCGGCGCCACCGGCGTGCTCTGCATTGGCCTGTTATGGCTGACCTGGATGCTGCGCCGCGAACTGCGCCGTCGCTATCGCGCCGAGCAAGTGCTGTCGGAGCTGGCCGCCACCGATGACCTGACCGGCCTGGCCAACCGTCGCACCCTGGACCAGCGCCTGCGCCTGGAATGGGACCGCGCGCAGCGCTCCACCGAGCCGCTGACGCTGTTGATGATCGACGTGGACCACTTCAAGGCTTTCAACGACCGCCACGGCCACCACGGCGGTGATGAGGCACTGCGCACGGTCGCCCAGGTGATCGCCAACAACATCCGTCGTCCCGCCGACCTGGCCGCGCGGTATGGCGGGGAAGAGTTTGCGGTGGTGCTGCCGGACACCGACGCCAAGGGCGCCTGGGTGATCGCCGAGCATATCCGCAGCGGCGTCGAGCACCTGCCGCGCGTCGCCGGCGCTGAACAGCCGATCACCGTGAGTATCGGCATGAGTACCTGGGATAAACGCAGTCACCTGTCACTCGAGACGCTGCTGTTGCACGCGGATCAGGCACTGTATGAGGCCAAGCACAGTGGGCGAAACCGGATTGTGGAGGCCACCGGGCCCTGACCTGCTGCAACGCCGTACACGGACTACGCTAATGGCATCCTCGACGCAAAAGTACGCCCGATGAGCCCGAGCCTTTCTCGCTCTACACGTCGCCCGGAACGCCTGCTGATCCTTGGCAGTGTCCTCACGGCCCTGCTGATCGTGGCGATCGTGGCGGTGCTGCTGATTCGCGAACACGCCAATACCCTGCAGACCGCCACGCGCACCGCGAACAACATCACCCAACTGATTGACGCCGATGTACTGCGCAACGTCGAGCTCTATGACATGGCCCTCAAGGGCCTGATCGCCGCCACCGAGCGCAACGACCTGCAAAGCGTCTCCGCCGATATCCGCCATCTGGTGCAGTTCGACCGCTCCGCGGCCGCGCCCTACAAGGGCGACATCCTGCTGCTGGACGCCAATGGCGAGGTGATCGCCGACTCGTCCTTGCTCACGCCCAAGTCCGGCAACTTCGCTGATCGCGATTATTTCCAGGTGCAGCGCAAAGCCCCCGACATCGGGCTGTACATCAGCCGCCCGTTCATGGCGCGCTGCGTGTGCGACGACCAATGGCGCATTGCGTTCAGCCGCCGCGTTTCCGGGCCGGACGGGCGCTTTCAGGGGGTGGCGGTGGCCTCCATGCGCTTGTCTTATTTTCACCAGCTGTTCAGCAGCCTGAATATCGGCAGCAACAGCACCATCAACCTGATCAACCAGCAGGGCATTCTGCTGGCGCAGCATCCCATGCTCGAACTGGACATGATCGACAAGGACCTGAGCCAGCAGCCAAATGTCGGGCGCATGCTCAAGGAGCGCGATGGCAGTTTTCGCGGCGTTTCCAGTGTTGACCACCGAGAGCGGCTCTACAGCTTTTCAACGGTGGGCAATTTGCCGCTGATCGTCGCGGTGGCACTGTCCACCGATGAGGTATTTGCCCAATGGAAACGCGCAGCCTTGCTGATCAGCCTGGCGACGGGCGTGCTGTGCATCGGTCTGCTGTGGCTGAGTTGGATGCTCAGCAACGAGCTGCGCCGCCGCCACCGCGCCGAGCAAGTGCTGTCAGAACTGGCAGCCACCGATGCGCTGACCGGCCTGGCCAACCGTCGCATCCTCGACCAGCGCCTGCGCCTGGAATGGGACCGCGCGCAACGCTCGACCGAACCGCTGACGCTGCTGATGATCGACGTGGATCACTTCAAGGCCTTCAACGACCGCCATGGTCACCACGGCGGTGACGAGGCTCTGCGCACGGTGGCCAGGGTCATCGAAGACAACATCCGCCGCCCGGCTGATCTGGCGGCGCGTTATGGCGGGGAGGAGTTTGCCGTGGTGCTGCCGCACACCGACGCCAAAGGCGCCTGGGTGATCGCCGAGCATATCCGCAGCAGCGTCGAGCACTTGCCACGGTGTGCCGGCGCCGAACGGCCGATTACGGTGAGTATCGGCATGAGTACCTGGGACAAACGCAGCCGCGTATCGCTGGAGGCATTGTTGCTGAGCGCGGATCAGGCGCTGTATGAGGCCAAACACAGCGGGCGCAACCGCATCGTGGATGCCGCAGCCCTTCCCTGAAAAGCCTGCTACCTGGGCCCCTCAGTCAGTGCGGTTGGAGCAAGGCCGCTCGCCGCACCGTCAGCTTGGGTTTGATCCCGACGCTGACGGTGCCTCCTGCTGATGACAGTGAGTCAGTACACTTTTCACAGGGGCAGCCTTTACAGCGTGTAGCTGCCACCTCCTGACACCGAGACTCTCGGGTCAGCGCCCACTTGCGCTGTAACACTCAATGGAAACTGCGGTGGCAATAGAGACACGCTTAAACCGAAGGAGCCATCGACCGAAACGCCCGATGTTGCGGAAAACTCGTGTTTTGGCGGGGACTTGCTGGTCAGGTCGGTACTGAAGGTAACTTTGTGTTGAAGGGTAAATGACGGTGACACGCCTGCTCCGCCATTGGCGCCCACCTGCCCTGCTCGAATATTCGCGTTAATACTTGTCCGGGGGAAAAAGGTATAACTATTGGCGATGGATAATGTGTTGTCGGCGTTTTGCGTGATAGTCGGTTTACCAGTGGGAGACAGTGTGAATTGAAGACCCGCCCCGCCGACGTTTATATGTTGCCCAGTCATATGCGTAACACTTTGGTTCACGCCACCGCCCACACTAACGCCAGAACTGGCAAGGCTACCCTCAAGACCGCCATTCACACTCAGTGATTGCTGACTGACAATTGAAGGCTTCAAATTAGCGTTAAAGTTTAATTCACCACTTGGATGGACAGTGGCGCTGAATTCCGGTGCGCCAAACGTAAATCGCTGTGAAAGGCTGCCCCCCACATTAAAACCCACGCCCGTGCCTAAAATATTGGGAATGCCGGCCCTCAAACTGCCGCCGACTTCCAGCTGCATCTTGGGTGCGAAGCTGACGGTGAGGCCGCCGCTGTCATTGGGCCGTAAGCTGATGACGGGATCAAACCGAGCCGTTGCGCTCACGCCCGCGCTCGGGCCGCCAGCTATCGGGGTGACCCTGGCGGCAATGGTGGCATAGGTTCGCGGAAAAAAAGACACCGTGGGGATCGGCTGAAACTTCGCTTCACCGCCGAACACATTCGCGGTATAGGGCGCGGCAAAAGAGCGCTCGGGTGGGTTATTGTTGACGTTTTGTTGCTGAGGGTCAGGGCTGCGATATACAGCGGCTGGAGCGATAGCGTTCATGATCGGTATTCCTTCAACAGTAGTAGGTATGTATTCACTGATCTCGCGTTAATTCAAAACTCGTTTAGCTATTGGTACTTTATTCAACGGCCTCACGAAGACTGTGTGGTACACGAAAAAGTATCAGTTCCTACAAAAATACCGTCGAAAGTTGCAACACGTTTCACGACAATGTCATTACCGCGCAACTTGCTATTTTTTAAGCATAAAAAAAGGCCACCCGAAGGTGGCCTTTCAAAACTAAAGAAGAGAGTTGTTACTTACACCGCCGCAACGGGACGCATGTAAGAGATCGGTGCGGTGCTGGCATCTTCGAAGGTCACGACTTCCCAAGCATCTGTCTGTGCAATCAACTTGCGCAGCAACTGGTTGTTAAGGGCGTGGCCCGACTTGAAGCCTTTGAACTCGCCTATCAGGCTATTGCCCAGCAGGTAGAGGTCACCGATTGCATCGAGGATTTTGTGCTTCACGAATTCGTCTTCATAGCGAAGGCCGTCTTCGTTCAGTACACCATCCGCGTCGACCACGATGGCGTTTTCAACGCTGCCGCCGAGTGCGAGGTTGTGCTTGCGCAGGTACTCGATGTCACTCATGAAACCAAAGGTACGGGCGCGGCTGACTTCTTTTACGAACGAAGTGCTGGAAAAATCCACGCTTGCACTTTGTGTGCGGTCACGGAATACCGGGTGATCGAAATCGATCTCAAAGCTCACTTTAAAGCCTTCGAACGGGACGAAGGTGGCGCGCTTGTCGCCGTCTTCTACTGTCACTTCCCGCAGAATGCGTATGAACTTCTTGGCTGCGTCCTGTTCTTCCAGGCCGGCAGATTGAATCAAGAATACGAAGGGTCCAGCGCTGCCATCCATGATAGGGACTTCGGACGCGGAGAGCTCGACGTAGGCGTTATCGATGCCCAGGCCAGCCATGGCCGAGAGCAAGTGCTCCACCGTGTCCACTTTGACGTCACCGTTGACCAGTGTGGTCGACATAGTGGTTTCGCCAACGTTTTCCGCGCGAGCAGGAATCTGCACCACAGGGTCCAGGTCGGCACGAACAAACACGATGCCGGTGTCGACAGGTGCGGGCTTGAGGGTCAGGTATACCTTCTCCCCGGAGTGCAGACCTACACCTGTGGCACGGATAATATTCTTCAGGGTGCGTTGTTTAATCATGGCTTGGACCGCTTCAGCGCAAATTGCGAACTGGTATCAACAAAGGCTGGCGATAATAACAGACCAGACCTTTGCTGAACACCAATCACCTTCATAGCCCTGATACATTCCATTAATCGGCCTGACGACGCAGGAATGCCGGGATGTCCAGGTAGTCCAGATCGTCTTGCGGATTCGGGCTACGGGACGCCGCAGCACCGGCCTGAGCCTGATTGCGCATCACGGTCGGACGGTCCAGATCACGGTAGTTCACCGACGGCAGTTCCTGGCGCGCAGGCGCTGGAGCGGCAGCTTGCTGGCTGGCGTGACTGTTGTGGCCGGTGTGAACGGTATTGTCGATGACCTTTACAGGCTTCTCGATTTTTGCGCCCAGGCCGGTAGCAACCACGGTCACGTGCAGTTCATCACGCATGTCCGGATCGATAACGGTACCGACTTTGACCATCGCGTGCTCGGAAGCGAAGGCTTCGATGATGCTACCCACGTCGGAGTACTCACCCAGGGACAGGTCAGGACCGGCGGTGATGTTCACCAGGATGCCGCGTGCGCCTTGCAGGTTCACGTCTTCGAGCAATGGGTTGCGGATCGCCGCTTCAGTGGCTTCACGTGCACGGTTCGGACCGCTGGCGCAGCCAGTGCCCATCATCGCCATGCCCATTTCGCTCATCACGGTACGTACGTCGGCAAAGTCGACGTTGATCATGCCTGGGCGCTTGATGATGTCGGAGATACCGCGAACGGCACCGGCCAGAACATCGTCAGCCTTGGCAAATGCGGACAGCAGGCTTGCGTCCTTGCCCAGGATAGTCAGCAGCTTCTCGTTGGGAATGGTGATCAATGAGTCAACGCTTTCAGACAGCAGACGGATACCTTCGTCGGCAATCTGCATGCGCTTGCGACCTTCGAACGGGAACGGACGCGTTACGACAGCAACGGTCAGAATCCCCATTTCCTTGGCCACTTCGGCAATGATCGGGGCCGCACCTGTACCGGTACCGCCGCCCATGCCGGTGGTGATGAACACCATGTTGGTGCCTTGCAGCACTTCAGCAATACGCTCGCGGTCTTCCAGCGCGGCTTGACGGCCGACTTCCGGGTTGGCGCCAGCGCCGAGGCCTTTGGTCACAGCTGTGCCCAATTGCAGGATGGTCCGCGCGCCGATGCTTTTCAGCGCCTGGGCATCAGTGTTGGCGCAGATGAATTCAACGCCTTCAATGTTGCTCTTGACCATGTGGTTGACAGCGTTGCCGCCGCCACCGCCGACACCGATTACTTTGATAACCGGGCTTGCGGGGATGTTGTCTACGAGTTCGAACATGTTCCCTCTCCTTTCGTTTTCTCTAGTTTTTTCGCCTACTGCTTATTACGGTGTTGCGGTAAATCTTTAGAAATTGCCTTTCACCCAAGCCTGCAAGCGCTCGAACAACGGCGCTTTGGCTTCGTCGTCGCCACCGCGGTAGCTGTCACGGATGCTCGGGCCCGACAGGGAAATGCCGTCGGTCTGCTTTTGCAGCCCGTACAACAGCAAGCCCACACCGGTGGAATAAATCGGGTTGCGCACTACGTCGCCCAGGCCTTTGACGCCATGGGGCACGCCCAGGCGGACGGGCATGTGGAAGATTTCCTCGGCCAGTTCGACCGCGCCTTCCATCTTCGAGGTGCCACCGGTCAGCACGATGCCGGCCGGGATCAAATCTTCGTAACCGCTGCGGCGCAGCTCAGCCTGGATCAGGGTGAACAGCTCGTCGTAGCGTGGCTCGACCACCTCGGCCAGGGCCTGGCGCGACAGCTCACGCGGTGGACGATCGCCGACACTTGGCACTTTGATGGTTTCACCGGCACCGGCCAGTTTGGCCAGGGCGCAGGCATAGCGAATCTTGATTTCTTCGGCGTACTGGGTCGGTGTACGCAGCGCCATGGCGATGTCGTTGGTGACCTGGTCGCCGGCAATCGGAATCACCGCGGTGTGACGGATCGCACCCTCGGTGAAGATCGCGATGTCGGTGGTGCCGCCGCCGATGTCGACCAGGCACACGCCCAGCTCTTTTTCGTCGTCGGTCAGTACCGAATAGGCCGAAGCCAGCTGCTCGAGAATGATGTCGTCGATTTCCAGACCGCAGCGGCGCACGCATTTTTCAATGTTCTGTGCAGCGTTGACGGCGCAGGTCACCACGTGAACCTTGGCTTCCAGACGTACGCCCGACATGCCCAGCGGCTCGCGAACGCCTTCCTGGTTGTCGATCACGTAGTCCTGCGGCAGGGTGTGCAGCACGCGCTGGTCAGCCGGGATCGCCACAGCCTGGGCCGCGTCGAGTACACGCTCAAGGTCCGCCGAGCTGACTTCACGGTCGCGGATGGCCACGATGCCGTGGGAATTCAGGCTGCGGATATGGTTGCCGGCCACGCCGACAAACGCCGAGTGAATCCGGCAGCCGGCCATCAGCTGCGCTTCTTCAATGGCGCGCTGGATCGATTGCACGGTGGACTCGATGTTCACCACCACGCCCTTCTTCAGGCCCCGGGACGGATGCGTGCCGATACCGACGATTTCGATAACACCGTCTTCCCCGACCTCGCCGACCAGCGCCACCACCTTGGAGGTGCCGATATCGAGACCGACGATCATTTTTCCGCTTTGCACGTTTGCCATGGGTCCTGCCTCTTCTTAATTCTTCGCGACAGCGGGTTTGGCTGTCGTCGGCGCAGCTGGTTCACGCCAGCCGACGGCCAGGCCGTTGGCGTAACGCAGGTCGACGCTCGCAATGTTCGTAATCTGTTCTTTCAAGGTCTTGTCATAGATGGCAATAAAGCGGCGCATCTTTTCCACCAAGCGGTCGCGTCCCAGCAACAACTCGATGCCCGGGCCGGAACTGCCTGCCCCGGTGGTCAAAAACCAGCTGCCCCGCTCACGCAATTCCAGGCGTGCGATGGAGAAGCCCAGTGGCCGCAGCATCTGGCTCAAGGCCTGGTACTGCTGCATCACTTGCTGTTGCGCCCGCTGCGGCCCGAACAGCTGCGGCAGGTGCTCATAGTTGGCCAGCTCACGCGGGGTGAACGCCTGGCCCTGGTTGTTCAACAGCGCTTCATCGCCCCAACGGGCCACGGGCAGTTGTTCTTCCAGGCGGATCGTCACCTGGTCCGGCCACACGCGGCGCACTTCGGCGTGGGCGATCCACGGCATCTGCTCCAGCTCCGAGCGCATTCCGGCCAGGTCGATGGTAAAGAAGCTCGCCGCCAGGTACGGGCCGATGCGCTGCTGTACCGCTTGCTGGCTGATGTAGCTCAAGTCGCCCTGCACACTGATCTTGGTGATCGGCCGGTCGGCATACGGCAACAGGCGCTGCGCACCCTCATATGTGCCGAAGCCCAACGCCACCAGCAGCACCGGCCAGAACAGCGCCTTGAGGAAACCAAAGTTGGCTTTCGGCAGGCGCGCCGACATCGGCTCTTTAGCCACCATCCGGCTGGCACCCCGTGGCACCGGCTTGCGGCCGGGTGCTGGTGGGGGCTGATGACGAAGCGATGCGCCGTTCATGTGTTTAGCCTCTTGGCTCAATGCCGTCAGCGAGGATCGCCAGCACCAACTGCTGGAAATCCAGACCGGCTGCACGGGCTGCCATAGGTACCAGGCTGTGATCGGTCATACCCGGCGCAGTGTTGACTTCAAGGAACCAGAAATTCCCCTGGTCATCCTGCATCACGTCTGCCCGCGCCCAACCGGCGATACCCAGCGCCTCACAGGCTTTCGCCGTGAGGTCCATCAATTCCTGTTCCTTGGTTGCGTCAAGGCCACACGGGATCCGGTACTGAGTATCGGAAGCCAGGTACTTGGCGTCGTAATCGTAAAAAGTGTGGGGCGTGCCCAATGCGATAGGCGGCAATACCTGGCCACGCAGGGTGGCGATGGTGTACTCGGGACCTTGGATCCACTGTTCCACCAACACTTGCGAATCGTAGGTACTTGCCGCTTTCCATGCGTCGATCAATTCGGCGGCCGAGTTCACTTTGGCCATGCCGATACTGGAGCCTTCATGGGCTGGTTTGACGATCAAAGGCAGGCCCAGTTCCTTGGCTGCAGAAATACAATCGTCTTCGCTGCACAGCACGCTGTGACGTGGGGTTGGAATACCCAGGCTGTGCCACACCTGCTTGGTGCGCAACTTGTCCATTGCCAGTGCCGAGGCAAGAATGCCGCTGCCGGTGTAAGGGATGCCAGCGCACTCGAGCAAGCCTTGCATGCTGCCGTCTTCACCGCCGCGACCGTGCAGGATGATAAAGGCACGGTCGATCTTCTCGGCCTGCAGGCGGGCGAGGAAATCATCGCCCACGTCGATACCGAACGCATTCACGCCGGCGCTTTGCAGTGCCTCAAGCACGGCATTGCCGGACTTGAGCGAGACTTCACGCTCTGCACTCTTGCCGCCAAACAGCACCGCTACGCGGCCGAAGTCGGCAGGCGTGATCGTGGAAAACAGGGCGTCGTAGTTCGTGGTCATTTCGACTTCCCCTGCACGGCTGCAAACAAGGGGCTCGCGAGCAATTTAGGCGCGAGGCCACCGATGTCGCCGGCGCCCTGGCACAGCAGGATGTCGCCGGCACGCAGCAGCGGCTTGACGATGGGCGCCAGGTCCACACCGCGCTCGATGTAGATCGGGTCCAACTGGCCACGCTGGCGGATGCTGTTGCACAGCTTGCGGCTGTCGGCGCCGGGGATCGGCTCTTCACCGGCCGGGTAGACTTCCATCAGCAGCAGCACGTTGGCATCGGCCAATACATTGACGAAATCGTCGTACAGATCGCGGGTACGGCTGTAGCGGTGCGGCTGGTACACCATCACCAGGCGGCGCTCCGGCCAGCCACCGCGCACGGCTTTGATCACGGCGGCCACTTCGGTCGGGTGGTGACCGTAGTCGTCGACCAGCATCACGTCGCCGCCGTCTACCGGCAGTTGGCCGTAGACCTGGAAGCGACGACCAACACCGGCAAAACGCGACAAGCCTTCAACGATGGCTTCATCGCTGACGCCCTCGTCGGAGGCGATGCAGATGGTCGCCAGGGAGTTGAGCACGTTGTGGTTGCCCGGCATGTTCACCGAGACCTCCAGCGGTTCGCGGTCAGGACGCAGCACGGTGAAGAAGGTTTGCATGCCTTCCTGGCGCACATTGATCGCGCGCACGTCAGCGTCTTCGCTGAAGCCGTAGGTCACGGTCGGACGCTTGACCTGCGGCAGGATTTCACGCACTACCGGATCGTCCAGGCACACCACCGCCAGACCGTAGAACGGCAGGTTGTGCAGGAACTCGACGAAGGTTTTCTTCAACTTGTTGAAGTCACCGTCGTAGGTTGCCATGTGGTCTTCGTCGATGTTGGTAACCACCGCGACCAGCGGCTGCAGGTGCAGGAAGCTCGCGTCACTTTCATCGGCTTCGGCGATCAGGTAGCGGCTGGTGCCGAGCTGGGCATTGGTGCCAGCTGCATTCAGACGGCCACCGATCACGAACGTCGGGTCCAGGCCACCGGCCGCGAACACCGAAGCGATCAGGCTGGTGGTGGTGGTTTTGCCGTGCGTACCGGCAACGGCAATGCCGTGGCGGTAGCGCATCAGCTCGGCGAGCATCTCGGCGCGCGGCACCACCGGAATACGGCGCTCAAGGGCGGTGGCCACTTCCGGGTTGGAGGTGTTCACGGCACTGGAAACCACCAGTACATCAGCCTCGGCGGCGTTTTCGGCACGGTGGCCGATAAAGATCTGCGCACCGAACGACTTCAGGCGCTCGGTGACCGGCGACTCTTTCAAGTCAGAGCCGGACACCTGGTAGCCCAGGTTCAGAAGCACTTCGGCAATCCCGCACATGCCCACGCCGCCGATGCCGACGAAGTGGATGCGACGGATGCGGCGCATCTCGGGTTGTGGCATGGCTTTCTGATTCTCAACCATGGGCCACCTCCAAGCAGATGTCGACCACGGTGCGGGTTGCGTCAGGTTTGGCCAGGCGGCTTGCGGTGCTCGCCATGCTGTTGAGTCGTTCCGGTTGCATCAAAACCTCGGTCAGGCGTGCGGCCAAATCGGCGGCGCCAGTCGTTCTTTGCGGCAGCAGGAAGGCAGCGCCCTCCCCGGCCAAATATTCGGCGTTGCGGGTCTGGTGATCGTCAATCGCGTGGGGCAAAGGCACCAGCAAGGACGGCAGACCGGCGGCGGCCAGTTCACTGACGGTCAGCGCACCAGCGCGACAAACCACCAGGTCGGCCCAGCCATAGGCGTGGGCCATGTCTTTGATGAAGGGCTGCACATTCGCCTCGACACCGGCCTCGCGGTAGCGGGCAGCGGTGATTTCATCGTGATTCCTGCCGGCCTGATGGAAGATCTCCGGGCGCAACTCCACGGGGAGTTGAGCCAACGCTTCGGGCAGCAATTTGTTCAGTGGCTCGGCACCCAGGCTTCCGCCCAGGATCAGCAGATGCGCCTTGCGCCCGGCCAATGCCTCACGGGCAATGGCCATGAACAGTTCGGTGCGCACCGGGTTGCCGGTGGTGCGCAACTTGTTTGAGGCCGCAAAGGTTTTCGGGAACGCTTCACACACACGCGAGGCCAACGGCACCAGCAGGCGGTTCGCGGTACCGGCGACGGCGTTCTGCTCGTGCACGATCACCGGCACGCCAGCCAGCCTGGCGGCAACGCCGCCAGGGCCGGTCACATAACCGCCAAAACCCAGCACGCATACCGGCTTCACTGCACGCATGACTTTGCGTGCCTGCCACACCGCCTTGAGCAACACGAACGGCGCCTTGAGCAGGGACAACTTGCTCTTGCCGCGCAAGCCGGCGACGTTGATCAAATGCAGTGGCAAGCCGGCGTTCGGCACCAATTCATTTTCGATGCCGCGCGGCGTGCCGAGCCAATGCACGGTGTAGCCGCGGTTCTGGAACTCACGCGCGCACGCCAGGGCCGGGAACACGTGGCCCCCGGTGCCGCCCGCCATGATCAGCACGTTAGCGCCCATGGTTCGGCTCCTCGGCAAAATCGCTTTCGCTGAATTCCATCTCTTCGCTGCCCAAGTGGGTTCGACTCTCCCACTCGATGCGCAGCAGCAACCCCAGGCACGCGCAGCAAATCACCAACGAACTGCCGCCGTAACTGAGGAACGGCAAGGTCAAGCCCTTGGTCGGCAGCAAGCCGACGTTCACGCCGATGTTGATCAGGAACTGGCCGATCCACAGGAACGACAAGCCGTACGCCACATACGCGGCGAAATACTGTTTGGCCTTCTCGGCCCACAAGCCGATGTACATGCCGCGTACACACACGAACACGAACAGCGCGACGGTGCACAGCGAACCCACCACGCCAAGCTCTTCGGCAAGTACCGAGAACACGAAGTCGGTGTGCGCTTCGGGCAGGTAGAACTGCTTCTGCACGCTGTTGCCCAAGCCCACGCCCAGCCACTCGCCGCGGCCAAAGGCGATCAACGCCTGGGTCAGCTGGTAGCCGGAACCGAACTGGTCGGACCACGGGTCGGTAAACGTAATCAGACGGGCCATCCGGTAGGGTTGCGCCTGCACCAGCACCGTCACGGCGGCCACGGCCAGCACCACCATCAAGGTGAAGCGGAACAGGCCGACGCCACCGAGGAACAGCATCGCGGCGGCCGCGCCCATCATCACGACGGTGGCACCGAAGTCGGGCTCCATCAGCAACAGGCCGGCCATTGGCAGCAGCACGATGAATGGCTTGAAGAAGCCCATCCAGCTTTCGCGCACTTCCTTCTGACGGCGTACCAGGTAACCGGCCAGGTAGATCACCACGAACACCTTGGCGATTTCCGACGGCTGCACGTTGAACGCACCGAAGCCGATCCAGCGCATCGAACCGTTCACCTCGCGGCCGATGCCGGGCAGGATCACCATGATCAGCAAGCCGAACGCACCGATCAGCATCATCCAGCCCAGGCGCTGCCAGGTAGCGATCGGGATCATCATGGTGACGATGCACGCGCCAAGGCCGATTACCAGGTACACCAAGTGACGAATCATCATGTACAGGGTGTTGCCCGACTGCACGGCGGCCACTTCGGAGGACGCCGAGGTGATCATCACCAGGCCCAGGCCCAGCAGCGCCAGGCAACCGGCGAGCATCGGGAAATCAAGGTCGACGCCACGCCCGGTAATGATCGGCGACGGGTACGGTTTGATGATATTTCTGAAATTCATGCCAAGGCCTCCACGGCGCGAGCGAACAGCTGGCCGCGCTCTTCGTAGTTCTTGAACATGTCGAAACTGGCGCACGCTGGCGACAGCAGCACGGCATCGCCCGGCTGGGCCAGGGCTTTGCACTGAGCGATGGCGTCGTCCAGGGACGTCGCGCGCACTTGCGGCACGGCGTCACCGAGGGCGGTGGCGATCACATCGGAATCGCGGCCCATCAGCACCACGGCGCGGCAATGGGCAGCCACCGGACCTTTAAGGTCCTTGAAGTCGGCGCCTTTGCCATCGCCACCGGCGATCAGCACCAGCTTGCCTTCGATATCGTCGCCAAGGCCTTCGATGGCAGCCAAGGCGGCACCGACGTTGGTGGCCTTGGAATCGTTGTAATAGCTGACGCCGTTGAGGTCGCGGACCCACTGGCAGCGGTGCTCAAGCCCGGCGAATGTGCGCAGGCTTGCGAGCATGGCATCGAACGGCAGGCCAACAGCGTGACCGAGTGCCAGCGCCGCCAGGGCATTGGACTGGTTATGCGCGCCACGGATTTTCAGCTCGCGCACCGGCATCAGGTTCTGGAATTCGAAGGCCAGGTATTTCTCGCCGTTCTCTTCGCGGATGCCGAAGGCTTTGAAGTCGGGTTTGCCGAGGCCGAAGGTCCAGCACGGCAGGCCTTCGCCCATCAGCGGACGGCTCAGGGCGTCCTGGCGGTTGACCACCACTTGCCGGGCACCGCGGAAAATCCGGTGCTTGGCCAGGTGATAGGCCGGCAGGCCGCTGTAACGGTCCATGTGGTCTTCGCTGACGTTGAGCACCGTGGCCACTTCAGCGCCGAGGTCGTGGGTGGTTTCGAGCTGGAAGCTCGACAGTTCCATCACGTACAGCTCGACGTCGTCGCTGAGCAGGTCCAACGCCGGCGTGCCGAGGTTACCGCCCACGGCCACGCGCTTGCCGGCCGCAACCGCCATCTCGCCGACCAGGGTGGTCACGGTGCTTTTCGCGTTGGAACCGCTGATGGCCACAATCGGCGCTTTCGCGTTACGCGCGAACAGGTCGATATCGCCGGAGAGCTTCACGCCACGTGCGGCGGCGGCTTGCAAAGCCGGTGTCGCCAGGGCCAGGCCGGGGCTCACGTAGAGCTCATCGGCGCGGCACAGAAACTCGACATCCAACTCGCCACAACGCACTTCCACGTGCGGGTAGTCACGGCGCAGCGTGACCAGCTCCGGTGGATTTTCCCGCGTATCGGCGACGGCAAACGACGTGCCCCGGTTCGCCAGGAAGCGAACCAGGGACATGCCGCTCTTGCCGAGGCCGACAACGATGCGGAAGTGGTCTGAAGCGATCAGGGACACTCGTTTCTACCTCAGTTTCAGGGTGGCAAGGCCGACCAGTACCAGAATCACGGTGATGATCCAGAAACGGACAATCACGCGTGGCTCAGGCCAGCCCTTGAGTTCAAAGTGGTGGTGAATCGGCGCCATGCGGAACACGCGGCGCCCGGTCAATTTGAAGGAAGCCACCTGGATGACCACCGACAGGGTTTCCATCACGAACACACCGCCCATGATGAACAGCACGATTTCCTGGCGAACGATCACCGCGATGGTGCCCAGCGCTGCGCCCAGCGCCAGTGCGCCGACGTCGCCCATGAAGACTTGTGCGGGATAGGTGTTGAACCACAAGAACCCCAGGCCGGCGCCGATCAGCGCGCCGCAGAATACGATCAGCTCGCCCGCGCCCGGTACGTACGGGATCAGCAGGTATTCAGCGAATTTCACGTTACCCGACAGGTAGCAGAAAATGCCGAGCGCACCGCCGACCATCACCGTCGGCATGATCGCCAGGCCGTCGAGGCCGTCGGTCAGGTTCACCGCGTTGCTGGAGCCGACGATCACAAAGTAGGTCAGCACCACGAAGCCGATGCCCAGTGGAATGCTGGCGTCCTTGAGCATCGGAATGATCAAGGTGGTTTCCACCGCGCTTGGCGCGGTGGTGTACAGGAAGATCGCGGCGGCAAGGCCGAATACCGACTGCCAGAAATACTTCCAGCGGCTTGGCAGCCCCTTGGAGTTTTTCTCGATCACTTTGCGGTAGTCATCGACCCAGCCGATGGCGCCAAACAACAAGGTCACCAACAACACCACCCACACGTAGCGGTTATGCAGGTCGGCCCAGAGCAAGGTACTGATGCCGATGGACGAGAGGATCAGCGCACCGCCCATGGTCGGGGTGCCGGATTTGGACAGGTGCGACTGCGGGCCGTCATTGCGAACCGATTGACCAATTTGCAGGTTCTGCAGGGTGCGGATCATCCACGGCCCCAGGAACAGCGACAGAGACAGCGCGGTCAGCACACCCAGAATCCCGCGCAGGGTCAGGTACTGAAAGACCGCGAAGCCTTTGTGGAACTGTTGCAGATACTCAGCCAGCAGCAGCAGCATTAATGTTTCTCCGTACTTGAGCCACACAAGGCCGCGACGACGTTTTCCATCACCGCGCTGCGCGATCCCTTGATCAAAATGGTTGTGTGTTTGTCTTGTTCAGCCACGCCCAGCGCCTGGATCAGCTCGGCCTGGGTTGCGAAATGCCGCGCGCCGAGGCCAAAGGCATCGACGGCGTGCGCCATGTTCGGGCCGACGGCGTAGAGCGCGTCGACTTTTCCGCTGGCGTAGGCACCGACTTCGCGGTGGCCTTGCTCTGCCCAGTCGCCCAATTCGCCGATATCACCCAGCACCAGAACCTTGCGCCCGGCAAAGCCCTTCAACAGGTCAACAGCGGCATTAATGGAGGACGGGTTGGCGTTGTAGGTGTCGTCGATCACGCGCATCCCGTTAGTCGCCAACTGCGCGACGGTGCGGCCCTTGACCGGCTGCACTGCGCCCAGGCCGGTAGCGATACCGAACAGCGACACACCCAGGGCATGCGCAGCGGCGGCGGCGGCCAAGGCGTTGGCAACGTTGTGGTTGCCGAGCAGATTCAATTGCACGTGCTCGTCGCCTTGCGGGGTGTGCAAGGTGAAGGACGGGCAGCCTCGGGCGTCAACGGTGATGTTGGAGGCGTGAAAATCAGCGGCGGCATTGGCCACGGCAAACGTCAGCACCTTGCGTCCGGAGGCACGTACACGCCAGGTCTCGAAGGCCTTGTCATCGAGGTTCAATACAGCGGTGCCGGATGCATCGAGGCCTTCAAGGATTTCGCCCTTGGCTTCGACGATTTTTTCCGGGCCACCGAACTCGCCAACATGGGCGGTGCCGGCGTTGTTGATAATCGCCACGTGAGGCTTGGTCAGCGCCACGGTGTAGGCGATTTCGCCGATGCGCGACGCGCCCAGCTCGATCACTGCCGCCGTGTGTTCCGGGGCCAGCTCGAGCAGGGTCAGCGGCGCGCCGAAATCATTATTCAAGTTGCCACGGGTGGCGAGCACCGGCCCGCGCGTGCGCAGGACACCGGCGAGCAATTCCTTGACCGTGGTTTTGCCGCTGGAGCCGGTGATGGCTGCAACCGGCTTATCGAAGGCGGCGCGGTTCAATGCACCCAACTGGCCCAAGGCCAAACGGGTATCTGCAACCAGCAGTTGCGCCAAGGTGGAATCGGTCACTTCACGCTGCACCAATGCACCCACGGCGCCTTTGGCAGCGACGTCGTTCAGGTAGTCGTGACCATCAAAACGCGGGCCGGCCAAGGCCACAAACAATTGCCCAGGCTTGATGTTACGGCTGTCGATACTGACGCCGTCGAAGCTGCAATCGCTCGACACTACGCGGGCCGACAGGGCCTGGGTCAGTTCGCTGAACGTCATCGCTTTAAGCATGGGCAACCTCCCAGGCGGTCAAGGCATGGTCGGCCTCGACGAGATCGGAGAAGGCATGGCGCTCGCCGTTGATTTCCTGGTAGTCCTCGTGGCCTTTGCCGGCCAACACCACCACGTCGTCAGCACTGGCGCTGGCAATCAATTGGGCAATGGCGGCGCCGCGACCGGCCACGAAAGTAGCCTTGGACGCGTCTTTAAAGCCGACACGGATGTCGTCGAAAATCTGGCTTGGGTCTTCGCTGCGCGGGTTGTCGTCGGTAACCAGCACGCCATCGGCGAGACGCTCGACGATCTCGGCCATCAACGGACGTTTGCCGCGGTCACGGTCACCGCCGCAGCCGAACAGGCACAGCAACTTGCCCTTGGCGTGTGGGCGCAGGGCTTCGAGGACTTTTTCCAAAGCGTCCGGGGTGTGGGCGTAATCGACCACCACCAGCGGCTGCGAGCCACCCCCCAAACGCTGCATGCGCCCGGCCGGGCCTTCGAGCTTGGGCAGCACGCGCAGGATTTCATCCAGTGCGTAATCCAGGCCAAGCAGCGCGCCGATGGCAGCCAGCACATTGCTCAGGTTGAAACGGCCGAGCAAGGTGCTGCGCAAGTGGTGCTCGCCCTGCGGCGTGACCAGCGTGGCGAGCACGCCTTCATCATTGAATTGGGCTTCGCGGCAATACAGGTAGGCGCTGGAATCTTCCAGGCTGTAGGTGATCAGGCGCGATTCGCTGTCCTCGGCAGCCAGCTGGCGGCCAAAAGCGTCATCGAGATTCACCACACGGCATTTCAGGTCATTCCAGGCGAACAGCTTGGCCTTGGCGGCGGCGTACGCCTCCATGGTGCCGTGGTAATCAAGGTGATCGCGGGACAGGTTGGTCATCACCGCCACGTCGAAGGCCAGCGCAGTAACACGGCCCTGGTCCAGACCGTGTGAGGAGACTTCCATGGCAACTGCCTTGGCACCGGCCTTTTTCAGGTCAGCCAGGGTCGCTTGCACGGCAATCGGGTTTGGCGTGGTGTGCAGGCCGCTTTGCAGCGCGCCATAAAAACCGGTGCCCAACGTGCCGACAATGCCGCAGTGCTGACCCAGCAGGTCAAGCGCCTGGGCGCCCAACTGGGTCACGCTGGTCTTGCCGTTGGTGCCGGTCACGCCGATCAGGTTCAGTTGACGGCTTGGGTCGCCATAAAAGCGCCCGGCGATGTCCGAGAGCTGCGCAGCCAGGCCTTTGACCGGAATCAATGGCACGTCGGTGATCGGCAGCACGGTGGCACCGTCCACTTCGTACGCCACGGCTGCCGCACCACGTTGCAGGGCATCGGCGATGTGCGCACGACCATCGAACTTGCCACCAGGCACGGCCAGGAACAGGTCACCGGCGCGTACGTTACGGCTGTCCAGGCTCAACTCGCGGATCAGCAGATCGCGTCCGGCGTGAGCAAAAATCTTGTTCAAGCTAAGAGACATCAGCCGCGCCCTCCATTGGCTTTGGCAGCAGCGGCCGGTGGACCGGCGTTCGCTTGTTGAGTCGGCGGCAGGTTGTCCGGCGTAATGTTCATCAGGCGCAGGGTGCCGGACATCACTTTGCTGAACACCGGTGCCGATACCAGGCCACCGAAGTAGCCGGCCTTGCTTGGCTCATCGATCACAACAACGATGGCGTAGCGCGGATCACTCATCGGGCCGAAGCCGGCGAACAGCGAGCGGTACGAGTTCTCGGCGTAGCCTTTGGTGCCGACCGACGTTTTACGTGCGGTACCAGACTTGCCTGCCACGTGATACGCCGGCACCTGGGCACGGAACACACCACGCGGCGCTTCGATCACTTGTTGCAGCATGCCTTGCATGGTCTTGGCGACGTTTTCCGGGATCACCTGGGTGGCTTTCGGTGCTTCGTCGACGTGGATCAGGCTCAGTGGAACCATGCGGCCATTGTTGGCCAATACAGAGAATGCGTGAGCCAGCTGGATCGCGGTCACCGACAGGCCGTAGCCGTAGGAAAGCGTGGCCGTCTCGGCCTTTTTCCAGTCGCGGTAGTTCGGCAGGTTGCCCACGCGCTCGCCTGGGAAGTCCAGACCGGTGGGTTGGCCCAAGCCGATTTTTTGCGCCAGGTGATAGATGGTTTCGCCGCCGATATCGAAGGCAACTTTACTCATGCCGACGTTACTGGAGTTGATCAGAATACCTGTCAAATCCAGCACCGGACCTTCAGTGCGGGACACGTCACGAATGGTGTATTTGCCCAGCTGCAAGGTGCCTGGATAAACCTCGACTTTGTCGCTCGGCTTCCAGCGCCCGGTTTCCAGGGCAGCACTCATGGAGATGGCTTTCATGGTCGAGCCCGGCTCGAACACGTCGATCATTGCGCGGTTACGCATCATCGCCGGTTGCAGGTTGCGACGGTTGTTCGGGTTGTAGGTCGGCTGGTTGACCATGGCGAGGATCTCGCCGGTCTTCACGTCCATGATCACCAGGCTGCCGGCCTTGGCGCCGTTCTCGATGATCGCGTTACGCAGCTCGCGGTTGGCCAGGTATTGCAGGCGCAGGTCAATCGACAACGCCAAGGGCTTACCGGCCTTGGCGTTTTTGGTGACCTGGACATCCTTGATCAGTCTGCCGCGTCGATCCTTGATGACCTGCCGTTTGCCGGGAACCCCGGCCAGCCATTCGTCGTAGGCCAGTTCCACACCTTCACGGCCGTGGTCATCGATGTCGGTAAAGCCAACCATGTGCGCGGTGGTTTCACCGGCCGGGTAGAAACGACGAAACTCCTCGATGCCATAGACACCGGGGACTTTAAGGTCGAGCACCTGTTGGCCCTGTTCGGGGGTCAGGCCGCGAACCAGGTAGATGAATTCTTTATTGGCCTGGGCTTCCAGGCGCTCGGACAAGGCTTTTGGGTCCTGGCCCAGGGCGGCGGCCAGTTCCGGCCACTTGTCCTTGGCGACCTGCAATTCCTTGGCGTTGGCCCACAGGGTGGTTACCGGGGTACTGACGGCCAGAGGCTCGCCATTACGGTCGGTGATCAGACCGCGGTGCGCAGGAATCGGGATATGCCGCAGGCTCCGGGCATCGCCCTGGCCGATCAGGAAGTCACGGTCAACCACTTGCAGGTCGATGATCCGCCAGGCAATCGCGCCCACCATCAATGCCAGCAAACCCAGCATCAGGCGGAAACGCCAAGGGTAGAGTGCGCCTTCAAGTTTCATCATGGCGCCACCATCCGAACTTCGGCCGCGCCCGGAATGTGCATCTTCAACTGCTCGGTCGCCAGCACTTCGATGCGGCTATGGGCGGTCCAGGTGCTTTGCTCGAGGATCAACCGGCCCCACTCCGCCTGCGCTTTATCACGCACGCTCAATTCCCCGTACAGGGTATTGAGCAATTGGCGGTTGTAGTGGGCACTGTAGGACACCGCAATCGCGGACACCAGCACGCCGATAAAGAGCAGCAACATAAAGAAGCTGCCGCCCGGAAGGGGCTTGGCGAAAAGCTTGCTCACCGCAACTTCTCCGCAACGCGCATGACGGCGCTACGGGAACGTGGGTTGGCCTTGAGTTCGGCTTCGGAAGCGAACTGCGCTTTGCCATGGATTTTGATTTTCGGCACAAAGGCTTCGAAACGCACCGGCAGGTTGCGCGGCAGGTTATCGGACTCGCCCTTGACCAGACGACGCATGAACAGTTTGACGATGCGGTCTTCCAGGGAGTGGAAGCTGATCACCACCAGGCGACCGCCCACTTCCAGGGCTTCCAGTGCGGCTTCGAGGCCGGCTTCCAGATCGCCCAATTCGTTGTTGACGTGAATGCGCAGGCCCTGGAACGCACGAGTCGCCGGGTTCTTGCCCTTTTCCCAGGCAGGGTTGGCGACTTTCAGCACTTCGGCCAGGTCAGCGGTGCGCTCGAACGGCTGGATTTCACGGCGTTCGACCACGGCACGGGCCATGCGGCCGGCGAAGCGTTCTTCACCGTATTCCTTGAACACGCGGGCGATTTCTTCCACCGGCGCGGTGGCGATGAACTGCGCGGCACTGACACCACGGGTAGGGTCCATGCGCATGTCGAGCGGGCCGTCGTTCATGAAACTGAAGCCACGTTCCGGGTCATCGAGCTGCGGCGAAGACACGCCCAGATCGAGCAAAACCCCGGCCACCTTGCCTGCCATGCCGCGCTCGGCGACTTCGGCACCCAGCTCGGCAAAGCTGCGCTGTACAACGACAAAGCGGCCGTCTTCGGCCGCTAGCGCTTGCCCGGTGGCAATCGCTTGAGGGTCTTTGTCAAACCCGAGGAGCTTACCATCGGACCCAAGCTGGCTGAGTATCAACCGACTGTGCCCGCCCCGGCCGAAGGTGCCATCCAAATAGCAGCCATCCGCGCGTACGGCGAGAGCCTCAACGGCTTCGTCAAGCAGTACGGTGATGTGGTTAAAGCCGCTATCAATAGTCACAGGATCAAATCACGCAGTTCATCAGGCATCGCGCCCGGTTGTTGAATAGCAGCCAGGTCCGCTGCAGAAACAGCATCCCAGGCATCTTCGTCCCACAATTGGAACTTGTTCAGTTGGCCCACCAGCATTGCGCGCTTATCCAGCTTGGCGTACTCGCGCAAACGCGGTGGCACCAGAAAACGCCCACTGCCATCGAGTTCGAGGTCGACGGCATTACCAATCAGCAAACGCTGCAGGCGGCGGTTTTCTTCACGCAATGAAGGCAGAGCGCGCAACTTGGTTTCGATCAACTCCCACTCATCGAGCGGGTAAACACACAAACAAGGGTCAACGGCATCAATCGTGATGATTAACTGGCCGGAACTTCGCGAAATGAGCTCGTCACGATACCGGCTCGGCATGGCGAGACGGCCTTTTGCATCGAGACTGATAGCGTTAGCTCCGCGAAACACAGATGCGTTTCTCCAAATTTTAGCGTTTTACGTTCAAAAAACCCACTTTGTGCCACTTTCCGCCACTTGCGCACACTATAGGAATGCGCCCACCACACCGTCAAGGCGCGGATTCAAGGAAAAGCCTTACAGAACGGAGATTTAGGAGTGTAAAAGGAGGAGAAACGCGAGTTCGGCGATGTTTTTGACTCAACAACCGCAAATAGCTCATGGAGCTATGGCTTAAAGTTAAAGTGATTTATTAAGAGTAAGATTTTTTTGGTATTACGAAGATGCATCTGCCAATGATTTGGCAGGGAGGGATTCTTGCGTTACTACCGGGTTTCTGCACGAGATTCGGACAGAAGGAAAAAAGGTGGAGAGTCGATCTGTAAGCCGGGTTCTGTCTTGAACAGTCATTCGTCTACGATGGCCATCACTGGACATCTTTAGCAACCTACCCGGTCCCAGCGCGGGCCACGCCTTGGGACCCTATTTGGTCTTGCTCCAAGTGGGGTTTACCTAGCCACGAACTGTTGCCAGTCGTGCGGTGCGCTCTTACCGCACCTTTTCACCCTTACCGGCACCGAAGTGCTTAGGCGGTTATTTTCTGTGGCACTTTCCGTAGGCTCACGCCTCCCAGGCATTACCTGGCACTTCGCCCTATGGAGCCCGGACTTTCCTCCCCCCCCTAATTTTCATAGAAGGCAGCGACTGTCCAATCGACTCTCCGCCGCGCAGGTTAACGGCACGGCGGGCTGAGGACAAGCATTAAAAGTGCAGCAATGCCATCACGTTCGGACGGAATGCCGGTTCGCCCCCGGAACTATTCGGCTTTCTGTTTATCCAGCGCAACCTGATACAGCACATTCTTGCGCACGCCGGTAATTTCAGCGGCCAGCGCCGCAGCCCGCTTGAGGGGCATTTCCTTGAGCAGCAGATCGAGTATGCGCATGGCCTCGCTGCCCACAGCATCCTCATCCTCCGGCGCTGTCCAACCGGCCACCAGCACCACACACTCGCCACGCTGTTGATTGCTGTCGCCTTCGACGAAGGCCCGCAACGCTTCCAACGGCAGGCCCTTGAGGGTTTCGAACGTCTTGGTCAGCTCACGCGCCAGCAGCGCGAGGCGCTCGCCGCCAAACACCAGCTCCATGTCTTGCAGGCATTCAAGGATGCGGTGCGGGGCTTCATAGAAGATCAACGTACGCGGTTCTTCCTTGAGTGCCTGAAGACGCGCGCGGCGCCCAACGGTCTTGGCTGGCAGGAAGCCCTCAAAGATAAAACGATCCGACGGCAACCCGGCAGCCGATAATGCAGCAATCAGCGCGCACGCTCCCGGAACAGGCACTACATTGATACCAGCGGCTCGCGCCTGGCGGACCAAGTGGTAGCCGGGATCGGAAATCAACGGCGTACCGGCATCGGAGATCAGCGCCACATCGTCACCGGCCAGCAGGCGCGTGATAAAACGACTGCCTTCTTCGCGTTCGTTATGTTCGTGGCAGGCAGCCAGGGGCGTGCTGATACCAAAATGCTGCATCAACCGCTGGGAATGCCGCGTGTCTTCCGCCGCGATCAATTTTACGTCGCGCAACACTTTCAGCGCCCGGGCACTGATGTCGTCCAGGTTGCCAATGGGCGTCGCCACGACAAAAAGCGAGCCTGCAGTGGAATTCAAAGGACCTGGAGCAGTCAAAACGCACACCTCGATGGTTGGGAAAAGTCGCATTGTAGCGCGTAGGCGCCTCGATAATATGCCCTCAAGGTCGGCCGTCGATGGCTGTTGGCAGCATTTGCACGACCTAAATCGACGGTTTCACGCCAGTAACATCGCGCCTGGGCCAGTGCTTGGGTACACTTCCACGCTAATTTGATCGGTATCAGGAACACTTACATGATCGCTTGCCTGCGGCTGCTCTCCGCCCTCTGCCTCGCTGCCTTATTGGCTGCCTGTGCCAGCTCGCCCTCGTCCAGCCTTGGCGACCTCCCCCGGACCCCGGATGCCAGTATCGAGCAACTGCTCGAACAGGCTACCTCCGCCAACACGCCAGAAAAGGCCGCGATGCTGCGCCTGAGTGCGGCTGATCTGGCCTACCACCAGAACAACCCTGGGCGTTCGTCGCAGATTCTCGCGCAGGTGCCCCTGGATGTCCTGAAGCCAGCCGCGCAAGTTTTTGCCAGCACCCTGGCCGCCGAACTGGCCATGGCGCGCAATCAGCCCAAAGCTGCATTGGCAGCCCTGAACCATCCCAGCCTGCAAAGCCTGAAGGAGCTGCCGACAGACCAGCAGATCCGTACCGGCACCGTGCATGCCCGCGCCTATGAAGCCGATGGCCAGACCCTGGCCGCCGCGCGTGAGCGTGTCGCCATGGCTCCGCTGCTGACGGGCGACGCTGCCAACAGCAACCACGAAGCCATCTGGGCGCTGATTGCCGCGCTGCCGGCTGACCAGTTGCAAGCCAGCGGCAACCCGACGCTTGATGGCTGGATCAGTCTGGCCAAAGCCGTCAAAGGCGCCGGCACCCTGGAGCAACAACAAGCCGCGATCGACACCTGGCGCGCGCAGAACCCTGGGCACCCGGCCGCAGTGCAACTGCCGACGCCGCTGACCAAGCTCAAGGAACTGGCCAGCCAGCCGCTGAACAAGATCGCCCTGCTACTGCCGCAGGACGGTCCGCTGGCTGCGGTCGGCAAGGCGCTGCGCGAAGGCTTCATGGCGGCTCACTACCAGGCCGAACAAGCCGGGCAGAAACCGCCGGTCATCGAGTTCTATGACAGCTCGCGCCTGACCTCCCTCGACGACTTCTATGCCAAGGCCCAGGCCGCCGGCGTACAACTGGTTGTCGGCCCGCTGGAAAAACCGCTGGTCAAACAACTCGCTGCTCGCCCGCAACTGCCGATCACGACGCTGGCGCTGAACTACAGCGAACTGAATGAAAACCCGCCGCAACTGTTCCAGTTCGGCCTGGCCGCTGAAGACGAAGCCCGCGAAGTCTCGCGCCGTGCCCGCGCCGACGGCCTGCACCGCGCCGCCGCCATGGTGCCGCGTGGCGAATGGGGTGAGCGTGTCTACAAAGCCTTCCGCCAGGATTGGGAAGCCAATGGCGGCACCGTCGTCGGCGTCGAGTACGTTGACCAGCCGGTTGCCCTCGCCCAGCAGATTGCCGACCTGTTCCAGCTGCGCAAAAGCGAAGGTCGCGCCAAGAGCCTGCAAAGCGCCGTTGGCACTGATGTAGCAGCACAACCGTCGCGCCGCCAGGACATCGAGTTCATCTTCCTGGCTGTGACGCCGCAATTGGCCCAGCAGATCAAGCCAACCCTGAACTTCCAGTACGCCGGCGACGTGCCTGTGTATGCGACGTCCCACGTGTTCAGCGCCAGCGGCGACAAGAACCAGTACCTGGACATGACCAACGTCATGTTCTGTGAAACCCCTTGGCTGCTCAACACCACCGACCCGCTGCGCAACCAGGTTGCCGCGCAATGGCCACAAGCCAATGGCAGCCTGGGCCGCCTGTACGCGATGGGCGCCGACGCCTACCGTCTGGCCCCGCGCCTGGGCCAGCTCAAGGCGCTGCCGGATACGCGTGTTGACGGTCTCTCCGGCAGCTTGGGCATCAGCGCCAACCAGCGCGTTGACCGCCAGATGCCGTGGGCGAAATTCGTTGGCGGCGACATCCAGCGCCTGCCGGACACCTCGCGCTGATGCCCGAGCGGTCCAGCGCACAAAGCGGCAAGGATGCCGAACTTCAAGCCCTCCAGTATCTGCAACAACAGGGTCTGCGCCTTCTGGCGCAGAACTGGTTGTGTAAACGCGGTGAGCTTGATCTGGTCATGCTTGACGGCGATACAGTAGTATTCGTCGAAGTCCGCTACAGAAAACACGCACAATGGGGTGGCGCGCTCGCCAGTATCGACGGGCGCAAGCGTCAGAAGCTGATACTCGCCGCGCAGTTTTTCCTGCAAAAAGAGCATCGCTGGGCTGACTCCCCCTGCCGTTTCGATGTGGTTGCCATAGAAAGCACACCGTCTGGCCCCGCTGATCTGAATTGGCTTAAAAATGCCTTCGACAGCTGATTCACCGGACATCTTCACCACACACTTTTGCTCTTTGCTTTGCGGGCTGCACATTCCTGTGCCAAACAGCCGCGCTACTTAAGGTCACACAGATGGACATGCAATCCCGAATTCGCCAGCTTTTCCAGGCCAGCATCGACACCAAGCAACAGGCGATGGACGTACTTGCACCGCACATCGAGCAAGCCAGTCAGGTCATGGTCAATGCCTTGCTCAACGAGGGCAAAATGCTTTCGTGCGGCAACGGCGGTTCGGCCGGTGATGCCCAGCACTTTTCCTCCGAGCTGCTCAACCGCTTCGAGCGCGAGCGCCCGAGCCTGCCGGCCATTGCCTTGACCACCGACACGTCGACGATCACCTCGATCGCCAACGACTACAGCTACAACGAAATCTTCTCCAAACAGATTCGCGCCCTGGGCCAACCCGGCGACGTGCTGCTGGCGATCTCCACCAGCGGCAACTCGGCGAACATTATTCAAGCGATCCAGGCCGCACATGATCGCGAAATGATTGTCGTAGCATTGACCGGTCGCGACGGCGGCGGCATGGCCTCGCTGCTGTTGCCGGAGGACGTTGAAATTCGCGTCCCGGCCAATGTCACTGCACGCATTCAAGAAGTCCACCTGCTGGCGATCCACTGCCTGTGCGATCTGATCGACAGCCAACTGTTCGGGAGTGAAGAATGACCGTTAACCGCCTCAGCCTTTTGGCCATCACGCTGTGCCTTGCCATCAGCGGCTGCAGCACGGCAATCACCGCGACACGTGACACACCGATTCAGGATGACCGGGGCACGCGTACTTTCGGCAGCACAATCGACGACTCGCTCATCGAAACCAAGGTCAAGGTGAACGTCGCCAAGGCCGCTACAGACTTGGGCAACGGCGCCTCGCGCATTGTGGTGACCAGCTTCAACGGCGTGGTACTGCTGGCCGGCCAGACGCCGCGTGCGGAGCTCAAGGCCCAGGCAGAACAAGCCGCCTCGTCGGTTCAGCGGGTCAAGAAGGTCCACAATGAACTGCAGGTCATGGACCCTATTACCCTGCTGGCCATCAGTAACGATGCGTTGCTGACCACCAAAATCAAGGCGCAGATGCTTACCGACAGCGCCGTACCGGGCTCGCGCATCAAAGTCGTCACCGATAACGGCATCGTTTACCTGATGGGCCTGCTGACCCAGGCGGAAGCCACCCGCGCGTCCAACCTGGTTCAGGGTGTCTCCGGCGTACAGAAGATCGTAAAGGTGTTCGAATACATCGACTGATGTGATTCGCAGCCACAAAAAAGGGCGCCGTGCATTGACTGCACGGCGCCCTTTTTAGTGGTCTGCGTTTATTGGTACTGCTGGTACGGGTTGCCCTGGAACTGGTTGTTCTGCTGCGGCGCCTGTTGCTGTTGTTGCTGCTGACCTGGTTGGCCGTATTGCTGGCCAGGGATCGGGCCGAGGTTGACCTCTACGCGACGGTTCTGGGCACGGCCATTCACGTCGGCGTTGCTGGCAATCGGGTTATCCGGGCCGGCACCGCGTGCACTCAGGTTGGTCGGGCTCACGCCTTGGGAGGTCAGGTAGTTGGCCACGCTCTGCGCACGACGCTGGGACAGGTCCATGTTCAACTGGCGGCTGCCGGTACTGTCGGTGTAGCCAACAATCTGGATGGTGTTCTGGTTGAACTGCTTCAGCGAGTTCGCCAGGTTGTTCAGCGGCGTATAGAAGCTGCTGGCGATCGCGTCCGAGTTGGTGGCAAAGGTAATGTTACCCGGCATGATCAGCTTGATCTGGTCGCCCTGGCGCTGCACTTCAACACCGGTGTTGGCCATGCTTTCACGCAGTTTCTTTTCCTGCTGGTCGGCGTAATAACCGTAACCGGCGGCGCCGATACCGGCGATTGCACCACCGATCAGTGCACCCTTGCCACGGTTGTTATGGTCGATGGCAGCACCGGCCAATGCGCCAGCCAGCGCACCCAGGCCGCCGTACTTGGCGGTTTTGCTGATACCGCCTTGCGAACCATCATTTGCCTGCCCCTGGCTGCCGTCGTAAGGATTAGGCGAGGCGCAACCGGACAACAGGGCTACGGCGGTGGCAACAACAAGAAGACGACGCGGAGTAAACATGAAGGGAGCTCCTACTTTTGCATTCTGTGGTGCAAAGGACATTGGCAATGGACCTGTGCCGGGTTTTGAACGCGACAAACGGTAAAAATTCCGTGGCCATCGCCCCTGCTGTGACAAAGGCGGGCCAGCATCACCGCTAAGTAAACCGTATCAGACCCAGGCTGAACGCAAGCTGCGACGACGATTCTTTGTATAGAACAGCCCCAGCCCCGTGGTTATTCCCTACGCCCGCACAAACGGATTCTCACGCATCTCATCGCCCAACCGGGTGTCCGGCCCGTGCCCGGTAACCACCGTCGCGCCCTCATCCAGGGTGTACAAACGCTGCTTGATCGAACGCACGATGGTCGCCTGGTCCCCGCCCCACAGGTCGGTCCGCCCCACGCCGCGCTTGAACAACGTGTCGCCGGCAATCAACAACTTGGCATCGGCAAACCAGAAGCTCATCGAACCCGGTGTATGCCCTGGCGTGTGCAAGGCCACGCCGCAACCGCAGGCCAACGCCTCATCATCTTCCAGCCAGCGATCCGGCGACGGCACCGGCGTATAAGGCACGCGAAACATCTGGCATTGCATTTCCAGGTTATCCCACAGGAATTTATCGTCCTTGTGCAGATGCAAGGTGGCGCCCGTTTTCTCTTTCAATTGGCCGGAGGCCAGGAAGTGATCGAGGTGCGCATGGGTATGGATGATGCTCACCACCTTGAGGCCCAACGCCTCCAGGCGAGCCAGGATCAGCTCATGATTGCCGCCGGGGTCGACCACGATGGCGTTTTTGGTGATCGGGTCACCGATGATGGTGCAGTTGCACTGCAACGGGCCGACGGGGAAGGTTTCGCGAATCAGGGCTGGGAGCTGAGACATCAGAGCGAACTCGATCATTTGTAAGTCAGCGATTTTGGCACAAATGCGTTGCTCCCTACCCCAACAACCCCATCTCCTGCGCCCGCGCTACCGCCTGGGTTCGGCGCTCCACGCCCAGCTTGCTGTTGATATGGCTGGCGTGGGTTTTCACCGTGTGCAGGGAGATAAACAACTGGTTGCTGATCTCCTGGTTTGAGCAGCCTTGGGCGATCAGTTGCAGCACTGCCAGCTCGCGGGTGCTGAGGGTTTCATGGGTGGGCAAGGCCTCGGCGGCGGCAACCACCGGCAGCAGCGCCAACAGGTTTTGATTCAACAACGCATGCGGGGTCTTGCCGAGTTGTTCGCGCATCCAGTCAGGGTAACGCTCCAGCAGCCGCTGGAACGGTTGCAGTGCGCCACCAGCGCCCGTCTCAAGCGCCTGGGCCACGATTGGCCGCGCCTTGGCTTCATGGCCGCACTCCAGCAATACATTCGCCTGCTGGGTCAGGGCCATCAGGGCAATCATCTGGCGCCCGCTGTTATGCGCCTGCTGTGCCAGCTCTTCGAGGCGCTGCAGGGCCGCAGCCGGTTGATGGCGGATCGCATCGAGTGCGGCCTGCTGCAGCCCGATGTGTTGCGCCAGGTGTGGATGAAACTCCGGTGCGGCGGCGGCGTGCTCACCGTTATAGGTCTGCCCCAGGCGGGTCAGCCAGGCGTCGGCAAGGTCGGTGCGGCCTTGGGCCAGCCATAATTCGCATTTGATCAGGGTGATCATCGCCAGGTAATAGATCGGCGGCACGTCCCAGATATGCATCAGGCGCTCGGCTTCGGCGAGTTCGGCGAAGGCCTTGGCGAAATCACCGCGCCGCCCTTCGAAATTGGCAATCACACAATGCCCGATGAGTACGCTGATATCGCGGCAGGCACGGGCTTCGCTCAGGCCGGCACGCAAACGGGCAAGGCCAGCGTCAGACTGATAACGCACCAGCAGCAAATAACCTTCGTAGAGCGATAACCGCGCACGTACGGCGTACAGCCGTTGGGGCGCAAGGCCCTGCAGGCGTTGCAACCCCTGGCGCACTTCGTCCAGAGAACGCAGAATTTCGCCGCGCGCCTGCAACACGCGCGCGCGGTCGTAATGGGCCAGGGCCTCGAACAGCGGGTTGCCAACGCGCTGCGCCAGCTCCAGGGATTCGCGATTCAGGCCACGCGCGCGCCACAGGTCGGCATCCACAATAGCCAAGTTGGACAGGGTCGACAGGCACATCAGGCGCTGGCCATAGCGTTTGTGCGGCAGGCTTTCCAACGCCTCGCTGCAGTAACGCTGGGTCAACTCACGATCACCTCGCCCACGGGCGATGATCCCGCTCAGCGCCAACCATTGGGCCAGCATCGACTTTTGCGCAGTGGCCGACGGCGCCGGCAGGAAGCGACTGAGGTAGCCTGACAATTCTTCCGCCGCATCCAACTGGCACGCCAACCCCAGCGCCCAACTGTAGAGCACGATCAAGCGCGGCGTGCTGATCAGCAGGCTGTCGGGCAAGTCCATCTTCCAGCGCAGCAGCATGCCCACATTCTGCTCGGCCAGCAGTTGCTCCTCTGACAGGTTCTGCACCAGGTTTGCCGCCACATCGAGGTGCCCGGCGCGCAACGCCTGCTCAACGGCTTCGTCGATAAAACCCTGGGCGTTGAACCAACGACAGGCCCGCAAATGCAGGCTGGCAATCGGCAAGGTGGCATTGCTCGCGCGGCGCGTGCGCAGCAAATCGGAAAACAAATGGTGGTAACGGTACCAATGGCCCTGTTCGTCCAGCGGCACCAAAAACACCTGATGGGCCTGCAGATAGCGCAGGATTTCCGCGCTGTCGTGGGCCTCGCGCACGGCGTCGCACAGCTCGCCGCAGAAACGATCCTGAGGCGCCGTGTCGTACAGGAACGCCTGCACTTCAACCGGCAGGCAGTCGATGACCTCTTCGAGCAGGTAATCGCGAATCAGCCCTTCGCCACCGTGCAAGCTGTGCGGCAACGCGCTTTCATTGCCCGCTTCGGCGATGGCCAACAGCCAGAAACGCAGGCCGGCGACCCACCCTTCACTGCGCCGGATCAGGTTGTCCAGCGCCTCGCCGCGCAACGAGCTGCTGTGCCGAGCCAGCACGGCCAGCGATTCGTCGTGGGTCAGGCGCAGGTCTTGTTCATGCAGCTCCAGCAGGTGCCGGGACAGCCGCAGGCGCGCCAGGTGCCAGTCGGGACGTTGGCGGCTGGTGACCATGACCACCAGCCCATCGGGTAAATGATTCAGGAAAAACTGCAGGCAACGATCCAGCACCGGGCCTTGGGCCAGATGGTAGTCATCCAGTACCAGCAACAAGGGCGCGCGCGTGGACAAGTGCAACGTCAGCTCATCGAGCAGGCCGTCGAGCCATTCTTCAAAGGCAAAGGGTTGGTGACGCTGGCGCATCTTCAGCAGGCCCAGGGATTGGGCGCCGAGTTGCGGGAAGTACTGTTGCAAACCGTCGAGCAGGCGCTCGAGGAAACGGCCCGGGTCGTTATCGCGCGGGCTCAGGCCCAGCCACAGGCTTTGCCAATGCGCCGGCAACCCCTGGCAGAACTCCACCGCCAGCGAACTCTTGCCGAACCCCGCCGGAGCGCTGACCAGTAGCAGTCGCCCCTCCAGACCAGCACTCAGCCGCTCGCACAGGCGCGGGCGCAGCACATAGCCGTCAGGCAAAGGTGGCCTGTAGAAGCGCGCTTCCAGCGTCGGAATTACTGCGCTTGCAGGCCCTTGGATTCGGGACAGATCAGTCATCGCCGGGCTCTTGTAGAAGGCTGTTGTCGGCATTGCAGATGTCCGCAGACTAGCGGTAAAAACGGCGGGTTTGTAGATCTTTGCAACATTTACCTGAAAAAGAACTACGACAAAAAATGTGGGAGCTGCCTAGCGCAAGGCTGGCTTGTGTGGGACTGGCTTGCCTGCGATAGCATCAACTTGGTGTAACTGATACACCGAGGCGCCTGCATCGCGGGCAAGCCCGACTCCCACACAAGCCAGCTTTACACAAGCCAGCTCCCACATCGTCGAGTGAGTGTTGCTTAGCGCACGCCATCCTGGCGCAGGGCCGCCGGGGTGAAGTCGCTGGTGGTGGCGGTGAAGCCGAAGTCATACGCCTGCTTCTCTTCGTTCTTCATGCCCAGGGCCAGGTAGCGGCCGGACTGCAGGTCGTAGAGGGTTTCGAGGGCATACCACGGCACTTGTTTGTCGTAGTAGTTCTCGGCGTGAGCTTCAGCCACGCGCCACAGTTGGCCACGGCCGTCGTAGTGGTCGATCACCGCGGCTTGCCAGGTGTCTTCGTCGATGAAGAAATCACGCTTGGCGTAGATGTGGCGCTGGCCTTCCTTCAAGGTTGCGACCACGTGCCAGACGCGGCGCAGCTCATAACGTGCCAGGTCCTGGTTGATATGGCCGGCCTTGATGATGTCGACGTACTTGAGCTTCGGGTCGTCGATCTTGTAGCTGTTGGAGGCGATGTAGATTTCTTTTTTGCCTTCCAGCTTCCAGTCGTAGCGGTCCGGTGCGCCGTTGTACATGTCGAGGTTGTCGGAGGTACGCAGACCATCGGCAGCGGTGCCCGGCCCGTCATAGGACACTTGCGGCGCCCGGCGAACACGGCGTTGGCCGGCGTTGTAGACCCACGCCGAACGCGGCTCCTTCACCTGGTCGAGAGTTTCGTGCACCAGCAGCACACCACCGGCCAGACGTGCCGGCGCGGTCACTTGCTGCTTGAAGTAGAACAGCACGTTGCCCGGGTTTTTCGGGTCGTAGTCCTTCATCTTGTCGCGGAACACAAACTGATCGCGAAAGTACACCAGGCTGAACGAGCCGTTGGTTTGCGGCGTGGCCTGAGTGACCAGACGCGTCACGCTGCCGCCACGATAGCGGGTGATGTGGTTCCAGATCACTTCCACGCCGCTTTTCGGGATCGGAAACGGAACCGCGGTTTCGAAATTTTCCAGGCCGTTGCCGCCAGACACAAGGTTGGTGTTGGTGGCGTTCTTCTTGATGGCGGCGAACACATCAGCCGGCACGGTGGCGCCGCGATGGGTCGGGTAGACCGGCATCTTGAAGGTGTCCGGGTAACGCTTGAACATCGCGTACTGCCCCGGCGCCAGCTTGTCCTTGTACTGCTCGACGTTCTGCGCAGTGATCGTGAATTGCGGCTGCTCGCTGGCATACGGGTTGGCGAGGAAGCCACGGGCATCCACGGCGCCGGCATTGGTGGGCAACGGTGACCATTTGGGGATGGTGCCGGCCGCGTTACCGGCCATCTCTGCGCCCATCGGGGTCAGGGTCGTGCCCAACTTGGCGGCTTCATCGGCCGAGACTGCCGCCATGACGCTACCCGCCATGATCGACAGCCCAAGCACACCCACGTGCAACAGACTTTTAGTTATTTTCATGTTCTGGCTCTTCCTGAAATGCATGCATCTGAAAAAGAAAGTCTTAGAAGTTCACGCCGGCGCTCAAGGCGATAAAGTCGCGATCGTCCACCGTGGTGAACCGGCCACCAAAGAAGTTGGTGTAGTTCAGGCCGACGGTGTAGGTGTTCTGGTACTCGGCATCGACGCCCAGGCTGACGGCCTTGCGACCCTCTTCAAAGTTGCCGCCAGGGCCTGGCGAATACCCTTTGACGTCATGAGACCAGGCCACGTTGGGCTTGAGGTTCACACCGGCAAACACATCCGGGTATTCCCAGATCGCCCGGGCGCGATAACCCCAGGACGTCGCGGTGGTGTAGCCGTCGTTGTTGCAGTTGGTGTTCAAGCCGGATGCATTCGGCAGGCCCGCACCTTGAGCGGTCGAATTGTTCAGCGCGTTGCAGAAACCACCCGGCAGCGTGCCAGGGCCGAACACTGGATCACGGCCATAACGCGCAGTGTTTTTGCTTTCCAAGCCGCCCACATGGGTTACGCCGATTTCGCCCACGGTGGTCAGGCGGGTCGCGCCCATCACCTGGTCGAAGAAGTGCGTGAAGGTGGTCTGGAACTGGGTCACTTCCTTGCGGTTGTAGCCGTGCAGGTCTTGGCCCGGTGTGCCCTTGAGCACCGATGCATTTTCATAGCCCCGAATCGGCGTAACGCCCGCATACAGAATATCGGTGGTGCTCAGTTGTACCGGCGCGTTTGGCCGGTAGCTCAATTCACCACTCCAGGCGGTGCCGGTAGGCAGCGTGGTGGAGAAGCTCAGGCCGTAGAGGCGGATATCTTCCGGGTACTCGACAAAGTACTGGGAACTGCCGGCCACGATCAACGGACGCAAAGCCGCCAGTTGCCCCAGCGGACGGGTGTAGGCCGAGTTAGGCGCACCTGTCGCGCTGAAGATCGGCGCACGGCTGTGGTAGTTCATGAAGTACGCGCCGAATTCGGTGTCCAGCGGTTCGAAGTTGTAGTGCATGGCCACGCCGAACTGGCCGCTGTCCCGTGCATCACGGTCACCGCCACGTTTTACCAGCACGCCCTCATTGTTAACGTCCACACCCAGAGCATTCAATGTCGGCAAGGCCGCACCAGGGATGGTGGAACGCTTGTTCAAGACCCGCAGGTTATTGCTGCAACCGTCGGCAATCACGTCTGGCTGGGAGAAGAACGTGCCGCAGTTATCCACCACGGTCTGGTCCCACTCCAACTGGTAGAACGCCTCTGCGGAAAGGTTGTCGGTGAGGGTCTGGGACACGTAGAACATATTGACCGGAATCAAGCCTTCCTTGATCTCGGCGCCCGGACGACGGAATGCAGACACGTCGATCGGGTTGATCGAGTTGATACCGCCACCAATGAACGTACTTTCGCCCCAGCTCACTACCTGCTTGCCGAAGCGCACGCTGCCTGGCTCATCGGCAACGGTGTAGTTGTGATAAATGAACGCATCGAGAATCTGCCCGCCCGAGGACTTGGCGCCCTCTTTGCGGTTGTTGTTGCTGACGTTCTTGAAGTCCAGGTCTTCGTTTTGCAGCGCGAAGTCGTACCAGTACTTGCCACGTACAAAGATGCCGGTGTCGCCGTATTTCAATTCAAGGTCATGGATGCCCTTGAAGATCTTCGAGAAGGAATCACCCTTGTTGAAGTTCAGGTGGCCGTCATCGGAGGTCTGTGAAAGCCCCTTGCCGCCGTTGTTGACACCAATCAGGTCTTTATTGCGACCCGCAGTCGACCAGCTCGCCCCCACCGACAGGGATGAGTCAAAGCTGCCTTCGATTTCACCGATGTTGAAACTGACGCCGAATGCGGGCCCGGCGAGCGTAGAAGCGAGACTGACGGCCAGGGGCAGTCTTGCCCGGCGCCAGAACTGGTTTACTGAGGTCATCGACGCTACTCCATGTGCATTATTGTTATGGCAGTGAGTTCTTTCTTCTGGATGCGTGTAACGGCCGGAATACAACGATTCCAATGCCGAACGGCAACCGAGCCCCCATGGCCCGAAGCGCAACATCCTTGAAAAACTCTGAGATGGACTATAGCCAGCAGGGGGTACCGCTTGATCCCTCTAAAGTGTGATTTGCATCACCAACCCGTCTGCCACAGTCCTTTCGCCACGCCGACGAAGGCCGGCGCGGCAAGGATGGCTGAAAATTGGCAAATCACAAGTGAAGGCTTGAGATAGAGCATTGCCGCGCCCGATCGGGCGCGGCGAGGGGCATCAGAGGGTGGACAGGAACGTGCTGTTATTGGCCTGCCATTCAATGATGTCGATACGGATACGTTTTTTGTCGAGCTTGCCGACACTGGTCTTGGGAATTTCAGTAACAACGGCAATCTGGCTTGGAATCGCCCACTTGCTCAAATGGCCCAGTTCGACAAAAGGCTTGAGGTGTTCCTTGAGCTCGCGAGCACCTATCACATGGCCATCACGGACCACCAGCAACGCAAACGGGCGCTCGCCCCACTGCGGGTCGGCGATGCCCACCACCGCTACTTCGCGTACCGCCGGGTGACGGCTGACCAGGTCTTCGAGGGCCAGGGAGGAGATCCACTCGCCGCCGGTCTTGATCACATCCTTGATGCGGTCGCGAATGTCGATCACGCCAAATGCATCGAGGGTGGCCACATCGCCGGTGTGCATCCAGCCACCCTCCCACAGCTCGGCGCCCTTTTGCGGCTCGTTGTAATAGCCCTCGGTCAGCCACGGTGCGCGCAGCACCAGCTCACCCTGGGACTCGCCGTCAGCGGGCAGGAAGTTGCCTTCGCTGTCGACAATCGCCGCTTCCACCAACGGCCCGGGCACGCCAGCCTTGATGCGGTAGGTGGTGCGCTCGTCCTCGGTGCCGGCCATCAGTTCTTCGTTGAGGTGGGCACACGACACCAGCGGCCCGGTTTCGGACATGCCGTACGCGGCAGTCAGTTGAATACCGCGCGCCTTGGCGGCTTCATACAGCGTGCGATTAAGCGCGCTGCCGCCGATGACGATTTTCCAGCCGCCAAAATCCACGCCTTGCGCCGCCTTGGCGTTGAGCACCATTTGCAGGATGGTCGGCACGCAGTGGGAGAAGGTGACCTTTTCCTTGCGCCACAACTCCACCAGGTATTCCGGGTCGTAGCGGCCCGGATAGACCTGCTTCAAACCGAGCATGGTTGCCACGTACGGCAAGCCCCAGGCGTGCACGTGGAACATCGGCGTGATCGGCATGTACACGTCGTTGGTGCCCAGCAGGCGCACGCTGTCGACGCTGCCCATGATCGTAGCAACGCCCATGGTGTGCAGCACCAGTTGGCGGTGGGTGAAGTACACGCCTTTGGGGTTGCCGGTGGTGCCGGTGGTGTAGAAGGTGGTGGCGACGGAGTTTTCGTCGAAGTCCTGGAAGTCGTACGTGGGGCTGGCGGCCGCCAGCAGGGTTTCGTACTCGCCGACCAGGTTGGGCAGCTCGGCGGTTTTTTCGTCGCCGTCGGTGAGCAGCAGCGTTTTGTCGACCGTGGTCAGGTGGCCGGCGATGGCCTGGTAAAGCCCCACGAACTCGCTGTTGACCAGCACGAAGCGGTCCTCGGCGTGGTTCATGGTGTAGAGAATTTGTTCCGGCGACAGACGCACGTTGATGGTGTGGATTACTGCGCCGATCATCGGGATGGCGAACATGCATTCCAGGTAACGGTGGCTGTCCCAGTCCATCACGGCGACGGTGTCACCGGCCTTGACCCCGGCCTCGGTCAGCACGTTGGCCAGGCGCGCGACGCGCTCGATGAGGGTGGGGTAGGTGTAACGCAGTTTGTCACGGTAGATGATTTCCCGGGTTTTTTCGTAGCGGGTCCCGGACATCAGCAAGCGCTTGATCAACAGTGGGTATTGGTAAGCGCCTTCGGCGGGTGGGATAACACGGGTCTGCAACATACGAATCCCTTATCTGACTGCACGGTCTTGGCTTGAAGACCTGCACTTTAGAGAGCTTATGTGTCAGCTAAATCAGCCAAAGGAATGATTTGCAGAGGCCGATGAATGCTAGCTTTGAGCCATCATCCAGGTGTTGCCGGGCTGGGGGCATATCCGTTATTTGGGTGATGGCCGCTTGGGGTTCCGCCCTTACGGCGGGTCACTTTTGAAAAGAGCC
>NZ_JANLOF010000028.1:0-38080 GCF_025466135.1 Pseudomonas sp. 14P_5.3_Bac1
GGGGGGGGGGCGCGGGGGGGGGGGCCCCCCCCCCCCCCCCCCCCCCCCCCCCCCCCCGCTCCCACCTTTTAACCGCGTTCCCTACCTTCGACGCAGTGTCGGTTCGCGTGCCATACACTCGACCAGATAATCGATAAACACCCGCAACTTCGGCGGCAGATACCGCGTCGGCGAATGCAGCAACCACGCCTCGCCATGATAAGAGGCAATAAAATCCCACGCCGGCAACACCTGCACCAAACGCCCCTCCTCCAACGCATGCCGCGCAGTGAAGTACGGCAAGCTGCCAATGCCCACATGCTGCAACACCGCATCCAGCCGGACCCCGGTGTGATTCGCCGCATACCGCCCGCGCACGCCAACCGTCACCGCTTTGCCGCCCTGGCGGAATTTCCAGCGCGAATCGCCCGGGGTCTCGCCCAGGTAAATGCAACTGTGTTCGAGCAAATCATGCGGATGGCCCGGCGTGCCGTGCTCGGCCAGGTACTGCGGCGTCGCGCACAGCAAATGTTCGATGGGCAACAATTGTCGGCCGACCAACCCGGGCGGTGGGCTGTCGGTGATGCGGATACTCAGGTCGACATTGTCATCGATCAAGTCCACATGCCGGTCCTCAAGAATCAGCTGCACATCCACTTTGGGATAGCGGCGCAAGAACTCCGGCATATGCGGATGCACCACGAACCGCCCGACCGCCTTGGGCACGCTGACCCGCACCAGCCCTTCGGCTTCATGGGTAAACTGGCCGCTGATTTCCATCACCGAACGCGCCGCGTTGACCATTTCCTGGCAACGCTTGAACACCTCTTCGCCCCCCTCGCTCAGGCGCAGTTTGCGCGTAGTGCGTTGCAGCAACCGCGTGGCCAGGGCCTGTTCGAGGCGCGAAATACTGCGGCTCACCGCCGAGGGTGAAACGCTCAGTTGCCGCGCGGCTTCAGAGAAGCTGCCGGTTTCCACGACTTTGACGAAAATCGCCATTTCACCCAGCAGGGGCAGAGGAAGATTGATGCTCATGACGCACAGGTCCATTGATAATTGAACGGATTATCACCCATCTACGCACTATTTATACTGCCCGTAGAACCCTGATGCGGATGTAGATGATGACCGAGCGCCTGTTTTTTACCCATGACCACCTGACCGCCGAGCTTGAAGTGCTGGCCTGTACGCCGCACGAGGACCAGTTTGCCGTCACGCTGCAGTCAACGCTCTTCCACCCGCAGGGCGGCGGGCAACCGTTCGACACCGGTTGGCTCGGCGACAGCCAGGTGGTGCGCGTCACCCAGGAGGCCGATCGCGTCGTGCACTATGTTGACCGCCCTGTGGCGCCCGGCCCGATCACCGCACGGGTCGATAAACAGCGCCGCGCCCTGTACACGCGCCTGCATTCGGCCGGGCATCTGATCGGCAATGCCGGGGAAAGCTTGGGCTGGATGCCGATCAAAGCCCATCACTGGCCGGGCGAATGCAAAATCACCTTTATCCGTGGGCAAGCGGCGCAAGCCGTTGACGCCGAGGCGTTTCAAACGCAGATCAACCAATGGATCGCCGAGGACCACGCGCGCCAGATGACGCTGGAAGATGGCACCCGCAAAGTCGGCTTCGGCAAATTGCCCGCTTATGCGTGTGGCGGCACCCATGTGCAAGCCTTGAGCGAACTGGGCCAGGTCACGATCCTGGCCCTGTCGGAGAAAAAGGGCGCGCTGTCGGTGCGTTACAGCCTCGACTAAAATTCCAGCGACAGCGCCTCCTGTGGCGAGCGGGCTTGCCCCGCGTTGGGGCGCGAAGCGGCCCCAATACAGTCACCGCATTTTTTCAGAAAGAGGTAATTGTCAGGTTTTGGGGGGCTGCTTCGCAGCCCAACGCGGGGCAAGCCCGCTCGCCACAGCAAGCCCGCTCGCCACACCCAACCTGCACACACCCCACTGTGCATCAAACCGCAATCGCCCCCGCCCTCCCCGGCTCCACCACAAACGATTTGAGCGTCGACACCGTCGCCGCCGGGTCACGTGGGTCAGTGATCACCCGGAAGTTCGTCAGCATCTTCGACGCCTCAAGCTTCACCGACACGTACCCACGCTGGCGACTGTCGAAGAACTTCACGTGCGGATTGAGCGGCAAGATCTGGCTGAAGGCTTCAAAGGGCGGGCCATCGGAGGTGACCGAGCTGCCAACGAACTCGGTGGCAACGATGGGCGAGTCCGGATTGTTGCCGTCGGCATGCAGGTCGGTGGTCCAGAACGAATGGATATCACCGCCCCAGAACACCGGGTTCTTGACCTGATTGCGCGTGATGGACGCCAGCATGCGTGAGCGGTTGGCCATGTAGCCGTCCCAGCCATCGGTCCAATGCCCGACCTGATGGCTGGTCAGGTCACGCTGGATCAACGGCGCCACCAGCAGATCCTGAGCGATGACATTCCACTGCGCTTTCGACTGGGCAAACCCCTGGTCGAGCCAGGCTTCCTGTTGCCAGCCAAGCATCGTGCGGCCGGGGTCGCGCAGGTCCTGGCAGGTGTTGGCGGCGATATGCCCCTGGTGACTGCCGTTAGCCTGAATACACGGCTGCTCGGAGCGGTATTGGCGGCCATCAAGCACATGAAAACGCGCCAGCCGACCATAATCGAGGCGCCGGTAAATGCGCATGTCCGGCCCTTTCGGCCCACTGCTGACACGCAGTGGCATATGTTCGTAAAACGCCTGATACGCCACCGCCCGTTGCCTTAAAAACTGCTCAACCGGAATCTTCGGGTCCTGGGACCAGCGGTTGGCGTAGTCATTCTGCACCTCATGGTCGTCCCACGTGGCCACGCTGGGTGCTGCCGCGTGCAAAGCCTGCAGGTCCGGGTCGGTTTTATACAGCGCGTATCGGTTGCGGTAGTCACTCAGGCTCACGGCATTGCCGCTGCCGTGCGGGCGGATGATCTTGCCTGAGTCCGCTGCATACGAGCTGTCGTAGATGTAATCGCCGAGAAAAAACACCAGATCGGGTTGCTCCGCCGCCAGGTGACGGTAGGCGCTGAAGTAGCCGCGCTCCCAGTGCGAGCAGGAGACAAACCCCACGGTGGCCGCCGCCATGGCGTGCAGCGGCGGCGCGGTACGTGCCTGGCCCACCGGGCTCTGTGCGCCGAGGCCGTCGAACTGATACCAATACGGCCTGCCCGCTTCCAACCCGGCAACCTCGACATGCACCGAATGGGCAAACCGCTCAGTCGCCATGACATCGCCTTGCTTGACGATACGCGTCATCGCCGCATCACTGGCCACGCGCCAACGCACCGGTACGGCGCGGCTCAACCCGCCGCGCCCGTCCGCAGCATTGAACAGCGGCGCCAGGCGCGTCCAGATCACAAAGCCATCCGGCAACGGGTCGCCGCAGGCCACGCCGAGGGTGAACGGGTAATCAACCCCGGCACTGCGCGCAAATGGGCTTAAGATCGAAAACGCGGTGGCAACCGCCAACCCGCTCAGTACGCGGCGCCGATCAGCGTCCACGCCGCCCTTCACAACGCACGCTCCCAGTCGTCACGCACGCTGGCGAATGTCAGCAAATCCTCATACACGCCATTTTTGAAAAACGCTTCGCGCATGCAGCCCTCGTAGCGCAAGCCGATTTTCTGCATGACCCGCGCCGATTCCTGGTTGCGACCAAAACACTGGCTGCCGACGCGCTGCAACCCCAGTTCGATGAAGCCGAAGTCCATCACTGCACGCGCCGCTTCTGCGGCGTAGCCCGCGTTCCGACGATGGGCCGCCACCCAGTAGCCAAGGTGACCATAGTGATGACGGGCGTTGATCCGCAGGCTGACCATGCCGATCAATTCACCGGTTTCGCGCAGGTGCATGCCCAGGCCCAGCAGTCCGTCCGCACGGTATTTTTCCTGCATCTGCGCGATAAACGTCCGCGCGACTTCCAAGGTGTAGGGCGACGGAATGTTCGCGGTGTTGTCGGCAATGGTGGGCTCGTTGACGAGGCTGAAAAGTGTCTCGGCCTGGCTCATTTCCAGCGCCTGCAATAGAAGTCGTGGTGTGGATATTTGAGGCAGTGCAGTCGGCATACGGGGCAGCCCTCGAGGTAAATTCTTTCAGAATGTACGCCCTTCGTGTCAGTTTCATTACGTCATGAAACTGCAAGGCAAAACGCCTGAAAGACTCGTCCTAGAGCCTTCAAAACGTCAATTAAAGTTAACCATTCGGTCATTTTTGGTTGTTAGCGTGTCGCCCCTAATTCAATGACGGGGCAACAGAATGAGAACCTGGGATGAACCCAAGAAACGCAAGGCGCACATCGAGCTGATCCCGATGATCGACGTGATGATGTTCCTCCTGGTGTTTTTCGTACTGGTGAGTTTGAACGTGATTCCGGCACTCGGCATGAAGACTCAACTGCCCAGCGCCAGCAGCTCGCAGCAACTCAAGCCGCAGAACAAATTCATCCTCACCCTGGGCCTGCAAGGCCAGCTGCAACTCGATGGCAAGGACCTCACGGTCGACGCCCTGGTCCCTGCGCTGAAAGCCGCTGAAAAGCCCGATACCAAGTCGACCATCATCGTCAACAGCGACAAAGGCGTGGAAGTTGCGCGCCTGGTGGAAGTCATGGACACCCTGCGCCTGGGTGGCTTTACCTCCGTGTCCATCGCCACGCGTAAGTCCTGATCATGTATGCCCTGTTTCGTGCGCGTCGGCTGCTGGGCAGTGTCCCGGCCCTGATCGCCCTGGTGCTGATTGCACTGGGTATCCAGTCCCAACCCCTGAAAATCCAGCCGCAGTATGACGAGTCGGCGGTTGAACTTGCCCTGGTCGAGCCCGAGCCCGAAGTGGTCCCCGAGCCCGTGGTGGAGCAGGAGCCACCGCCGCCGGTGATTGAGGATGAAGAGGCCGAACCGGCCCCGCCGCCACCACCGCCCAAACCCTTGCCAAAACCTGAACCCAAACCCAAGCCGGTGCCCAAACCCAAGCCGGTGGTCGCCGCCAAACCGACGCCAACGCCAGCGCCAGTGGCGCCGGTTGCTGCCAAGCCGGTACAGGCCGCCATTGCGCCGACACCTGCGCCACCTGCCCCGCCGGCGCCGCCCAAAGTAGATGGCCAGGCACTGGAAGGCGGCTACCTCAAAGGCCTGCGCAACGAGCTGGACACGTACAAGCAATACCCCACCGGGCGCCAGGCGTCTCTCGAACGCCCCAGTGGCGAGGTGGTGGTCTGGTTGATGGTGGACCGACAAGGCCGCGTGCTCGATGCCGGAATCCAGACCCCGGCGCCGAGCATGCTGCTCAACCGAGCCGCTACCAATAGCCTGCGTCGCATCAAGCAGGTCAAGCCGTTCCCCGAACAAGCCTTCGGTGGACGTAACGAGCAACGCTTCACCGCCACCTTCAACTACAGCGTGCAATAAGCACCCGACACCAGGACGACAGTGATGAGGTTCACCCGTATTCATCTGGCACTCGTTGCCGCGACTAGCATGAGCCACGCAGTGGTCATGGCCGATACCAATGACAGTGACGTCGGCACGATTGGAATACAGGGGGGCAAGGCAACCGCGGGGGGCGGTTACATGGTCCAGGAAGAGAGCGCCAAGGGCCGCTCGACCATCACCAAGGAAGCGCTGGACAAGCAAACCGCCACCGGCAACGCCATCGACAAGCTCAAGTACACGCCGGGCCTGAACATTTCCAGCGAGGACAACACCGGTCTGTCGGGCTTTCGCTTCACCATGCGCGGCATGAACTCCGACCAGGTCGGCATGTCGGTGGACGGCATGCCGATCAACGACTCCGGCAACTACGCGCTGTATTCCAACCTGCTGGGCGATCCGGAAAACATCGACCAGATCTTCGTCACCCAAGGCTCGTCGGAAGCCGACGGCCCGCATATCGGTTCCAGCGGCGGCAACATCGGCATTGTGACCATCCGCCCGACCAAGGAAACCGGGGCCTTCGTCAAACAAGTGGTGGGCAGCAACGCCACGCGCAAGACCTTTGCGCGCCTCAACACCGGCGAAGTCAACGGCCTGAGCAACTGGCTGTCGGCCTCGCACACCGAAGGCCAGATGTGGCGTGGCTCGGGCGCGGTGCGTGCAGACAAGGTGGAGTGGAACAGCTTTTTCGACGCCGGCAACGGCAACACCGCCAACCTGATCCTCAAGTACCACGAGCAGGACAACAACAGTTACAGCCAGCTGACCAAGGCGCAGTTCCAGCAGTTCGGCCGCAAATATGACCCGTACCCGGCCAAGCCGGCGCTGGGCGCCAATGGCAAGATCAGCAGCTACTACGACCTGGCGCAGAACCCATTCCAGACCTTTACCGCGGTGCTCAACACCCAGTACAAGCTGAGCGACAACCTGGCGCTGTCGGTGATCCCGTATTACTACTACGGCAACGGCAGCGGCGTGGGCTCCTCCGCTTATGCGCTCAACAGCGGCTCGAACAAGGGCGGCGTTTTCGACCTCGGCAACCTGCCAACGCAGGCCCAGTACAACGCCGACGGTTCGTCCACCACGGGCGTTTACTACCGCCCTTCGCGCACACAAACCTGGCGCCCTGGCATCACCACCAAACTCAACTGGGACCTGGGTGATCACAGCCTGCAATTCGGCTACTGGTACGAACGCGCGCGCCAAAGCCAGACCCAGCCGTTCATTGCCCTCAAAAACAGCGGCAAGCCGAGCGACACCTGGCCGGATGGCGACTCGGTGGTCGATGCCAACGGCAATACCGTACAGGGCCGCGACCGCTACACCGTGACGCCGGCGCAAAAAGTCTGGGCCCAGGACACCTGGTACATCAATTCGGACTGGACCCTGATCGCCGGCCTTGCCTACATGAACGTCGAGCGCGAAGGCACCAACCACGGCAGCCTCACCGAGCAACCGGGCAAAGCTGACCAGACCTACAACAAGTTGCTGCCCAATGCCGGCCTGAAATACCAGCTCGACGAGCGTGATCAGCTGTTCTACAGCCTGTCGCGCAACATGCGGATTCCGCAGAACTACGTGCTGTACGACAAAGGCGTCGGCTCGCTGGACTCCAAGCCGGAACTGAGCTGGAACCAGGAACTGGGCTGGCGCTACACCGGCGAAGACATGACCCTCGCCGCCACCCTGTTCTACATGCAATTCAAGAACCGCCAGCTGACGTCCCTGGACAGCAACGGTGACTCGGCCGACATCAACGCCGGCACCGTGATCAACAAAGGCCTGGAATTGGAGTGGAGCGGCAAGCTGGCGCACAACTTCAATTACTACACCTCCTACACCTACACCAGCTCCAAGCAGCAGGACGACCTGACCGTCTTCAGCGCCGGCAGACCGATTGTGCTGCCCACCAGCGGCAAGCAGTTCGCCAACGTGCCGACCAACATGCTGGCGGCCAACGTCGGCTATGACGACGGGCGCTTCTACGGCACCTTCGGCGGCAAGTTCACCAGCAAACTTTATGGCGACCTGACCAACGACGAAGCCATCTCTGCGCGCACCATTTTCAACCTCGGCGCCGGTATCTACCTGCCCGTGGACAAGAAAGTCGTCAAGGACGCGACCCTGCGCCTGAACGTCGACAACCTGTTCGACAAGAAGTACCTGGACGGCGTGTACACCACCAAAACCAACGCGGCGAGCTACAGCGGTTTCCGCGATGGCGACCCGGCCTACATCGTTGGCCTGGACCGTACCGTCACTGTTTCCCTGGAAGCGAATTTCTAACTGCGAGGCTATAGATCATGGACATGAACCTGCTTCACGACATCACCTTTTATGTGATGTACGCCGCCATGGCGATTGCGATTTTCATCACCATCGAACGCGGTATTTACTTCGCCTACGTGCGCCGCCAGGCGCGGGCCTTGACTGAGGTGCTGGGCGCCAATGTGCACAGCGAGCGCGACTTGCCGCAAAGCCTGCCCCGTCGCGACAGCCTGCCACTGAACATGGTGCTGCCGGTGCTGGCGCAAAAGGCTTCTCAGGGTTCGCGCAAGGACCTGGACGACGAAATCGAAACCCAGTACCTGAAGACCCGCGCGCCGCTGTCGCGCAGCCTGTGGATCATCGAGACCATCACCACCGCCGCGCCGCTGCTCGGCCTGTTGGGCACCATCCTGGGCATCATCGACACCTTCAAGGCGCTGGCCAGTGCCGGCGTGTCCGACCCAGGCCAGATCTCCGGTGGCATCGGGACGGCGTTGTTCGCCACCGGCTTGGGCATCGCCATCGCGCTGTTCTGCGTGGTGTTCCACAACTTCTTCCAGGACAGCCTGGAGCGCATCAACGACCAGCTGAAAATCCTGCTGATCCGCGCCGCCACCGGTGCCCGCGTACACAATGAAGTGCCGCACCTGGTACCCACGCCACTGCACAGCCGCACGGCGTGACCATTGGGCGGGCGCGCAATGCGCCCGCCATTCTTTTTGTCCGGTGAGACGTGTATGTCCCTATCGATGAAGTTGCGTATCGCAGGCCTCGCTGGCTCGCTCCTCAGTCCGCTGGCCCAGGCGGACTTTTCAATTCCAGGCTTTGAACTGGTGCACACCGTGCCGGTGGATACCACGCTGGGCACGGCCGATTTGCGCCAGCCGGGGCCGGTGTGGATCGCGTTGTTTGATGGCGCAAAAAACAGCATTGATATCGGCCAGTTCTACGCCGCCGACCATCCCGGCTCGGTGATGGACACGGTGATTGAGCATCTGGAAGCTGCCGGCAAACGTGGTGTGAAGATTCGCTTTTTGCTTGAGGAAAAAGGCCTTCGGCTGTCGGAGGCTTCTACCCTGGAACGCCTGCGCGCGATTCCTAACCTGACCTTTCGCGTGCTCTCGTACGGGCAACTGAGCGGCGGGATTATCCACGCCAAGTACATGGTGGTGGACGGCAAGCAGGCGTTTATCGGCAGCCAGAATTTCGACTGGCGCTCGCTGGAACATATCCACGAGACCGGTTTGCGCATCAGTGATGCCACCGTGGTCAGCCAGGTGCAGGCGATCTTCAATCAGGACTGGCAGGCCCAGGCCGCGCTTGCAGATAAGCAAGCCGTGCCGCTGCCGGCTGCGGGCCAGGAGCCGGCACGCACCGGCAACTATCTGGTGGCCAGCCCGCAACGCTACAACCCGCCCGGCGTAGGCGATTCACAGCTGGAACTGCCGCGCCTGTTGAGCGAGGCCAAGAAAGAAGTGCGCGTGCAACTGCTCGACTACGCGCCGCTGTCCTACGGGCCGGACCGAACCCGCCCCTACTACGCGGTGATCGACAACGCCGTGCGCGCCGCCGCCGCGCGTGGGGTGTCGATCAAGCTGATGGTGTCCAACTGGAACACCGACTCGCTGGAACTGCCCTACCTCAAAAGCCTGGCCGTGCTGCCCAACGTAGAGGTCAAAATCGTCACCCTGCCGCAGGCCAAGCAAGGGTTTATCCCCTACGCGCGAGTGATCCACAGCAAGACCATGGAAATTGACGGGCAAGTAGCATGGATCGGCACCAGCAACTGGCTGGGCGGGTATCTGGATAACTCGCGCAACCTGGAAGTGGTGATGCATGACGCGTCGATGGCCAAGCGGGTGGGCGAGCTGCATGCGCAATTGTGGGATGGCCCGTATGCCAAGGCACTGGATGTCGCGGCGCAGTACCCGGACCCGCATCCTGGCAAGCCGTGAGCTGAACTCGGTTTTTCCTACGCAAAAAAACAATGTGGGAGCGGGCTTGCCCGCGATAGCTGAGTGTCAGTTAACGCAGGCGCTGGCAGACACACCGCCTTCGCGGGCAAGCCCGCTCCCACATTTGAATTTTGGTGGTTCAAATTGGAAGTGGTGATGCATGCGCAATTGTGGGATGGGCCGTATGCCAAGGCACTGGCTGTAGCGGCGCAGTACCCGGACCCGCATCCTGGCAAGCCGTAAGCTGAACTCGGTTTTTCCTACGCAAAAAAACAATGTGGGAGCGGGCTTGCCCGCGATAGCTGAGTGTCAGTTAAAGCAGGCGCTGGCAGACACACCGCCTTCGCGGGCAAGCCCGCTCCCACATTTGATTTTTGGTGGCTCAAACTTGGAAGTGGTGATGCATTGGCAATTGTGGGATGGGCCGTATGCCAAGGCACTGGATGTCGCGGCGCAGTACCCGGACCCGCATCCTGGCAAGCCGTGAGCTGAACTCGATTCTTCCTACGCAAAAAAACAATGTGGGAGCGGGCTTGCCCGCGATAGCGGCGTGTCAGTCAACGTAGGCGCGGACTGACACACCGCCTTCGCGGGCAAGCCCGCTCCCACATTTGATGCTTGGTGGCTCAACTACCGAGGTAGGACATTTCCCTCATCCGGGTCTCCCTACCACTCCTTGGTGATGGTAGTGTGTGAAATTGTTTCTGACATTTCGATCAGAAATTTCCCCACTCCTCTTTTGCAAAGGAATGCCTCTAGTCATGCACTTCCCACTGAAAAAACTGGTGGCTGCCACCCTGTTCGCGGCCAGCTTCTCGGCCATTGCCACACCCGCATTCGCCAACATCAGCGCTGAACAAAGCGCGACCATTATCAAACATTTCAGCGAAACCCCAGCCACCGATTTCCGTGGTTTCCTCGGCACCCTGGCCAAGAGCGACCTGGCGAAAATCGATGACGTCGGCCCGGCCATCGACGCCTTCCTGGCCAACAAAACCCTGACCGCCGACCAGCAGAACGAAATCAACCGCCTGCTGGGTATTTACACCCGCGTTAAATACGGCAAAGCCGCGCTCGAAACCCTGCGCGAACTGGTCGAAATTCCGACCTTCAACGTCGACGGCCTGCCGCAGTACAAGAACCCGGAATTCCTCAAGATCGCCGACAAGATCCAGAGCCTGGCCAAAGCCTTCAACCTGAACTTCCGCAACATCGACAACCGCGTGTACGAAATTTCGCTGGAAGGCAGCGGCGATGAAGTCGTCGGCATTCACGCCCACGCCGACGTGGTGCCAGTAACCCCGGAAAACTGGGTGCTCAAGGACGGTACCAAGCTCGACCCGTTCAAGGTCACGCTGATTGGCGATCGCATGTATGGCCGCGGCACCGAGGATGACAAAAACGGCATAGTGGTCGCCCTGTACGCCATGAAGGTGATCAAGGAAGAGAAGCTGCCGCTGGCGCGCAACTTCAAGCTGTTGGTGGACACCACTGAAGAAACCATGGGCGACGCGATCCCCTATTACTTCGAACACAACCCGGTGCCGCAATACAACCTGGCGCTGGATGGCGGCTACCCGGTCGTGATTGCCGAGAAAGGCTACGGCACCGTCATGGCGAGCTTCCCGGTGCGCAAAGGCACTGGCAAAGGCGCGGAAATTATCTCGATGACCGGCGGCATGGCCACCAACCAGATTCCGTCGGCCTCGGTCGCCACCCTGCTCAGCGACAAGCCTGCTGAACTGGCCGCCAGCCTGCAAAAAGCCGGTGCTGACTACGTCAAGCAAAATGGCGGCAATTTCGACGTAACGGCCAAGGTGGTCGGCAAAGAGGTCAAGTTGACGCTCACCGGTGTGTCGGCGCACTCCTCCGAGCCGGAAGCGGGCGTCAACCCGGTCGCACGCATGCTGGAGCTGATCCACAGCATTGACGGCAAGATCGCGCTGAAGCACAACCACATCACCGACGCTGCACACTATGCGGCTGACAACTGGGGCCTGGATTACCTGGGCGGCAAGTTGGGTGTGGGCTTCTCCGATGCGTTCATGGGGCCACTGACCACCTCGCTGACGTTTGTCGGCCAGGATGACAAAGCCTTCAAGCTGGCGGTGAACCTGCGCATCCCCAAAGGCAAATCGCCGGAGGTGCTCAAGACAGAAATCGAAGAGAAAATCAGCGCCTGGGACAAGCACACCAACGTGGCGATGAACGTCACCTACTCGGTGGCCGAGCCGATGTACCGCAACCCTGAAGGTGAGTGGGTCAAAGCCCTGCTGGCCGTGGCCAGCGAAAACCTCGGCATGGAGCACACGTTCGGCACGTCGGCCGGCGCTACCTCTGTACACGAACTGCCCAATGGCGTGCAATTCGGCCTGGCGAAGCCGGACGTGAAGTACACCGGGCACACCGATGGTGAGTTCAAGACCGTCGAGCAGTTCTTGCTGGACCTGCAGATCGTCACGGAAATGATGGGCCGTGTAGGGCAACTGCCGAAGCTCTGATAAGCCAAGGTAAACACCACAACGCCGATCAAGATTGATCGGCGTTGTGGTTAAACAGGCCTGGCTTGCGGCCTAAAACATATCCATCGCATTGCACAGCTTGGCCTTCTCCACCGGCACGTTCTCCGGTTTGCCCGTCGGGTTCAGGCGCTGCAACGCAATCAGGCACTGGCCACCGTCCAGCAGGATCAGTTCGTAATCTTGCCCGGCCTTGGGGGTGAAGTGAAAGCTCTGCCTGCAGCTATAGGCATTGCCGCCAGACACATAGCCCTCACTCTGGAAGTTCATGGCAAAAGGCTTGTTCGCCGGCACCTTCAGTTCGCTACGCGCCGAGCCTTGCGCCTCCACCCGGCGGTTGCTCTCGGGCATGCCCAGGCTGCGGCCATTATTCTGGCCCGCAAAGCCGGATTCGGACACGGCCATCACCCCGGCGCCAGGCACACGCCAGTCGATGCAATCACGGCCCGGCACACCGCGCGCCATGCCATTGGTGATCACGCGCAAGCGTGCGGTATCCCCTGCTGTGGGTTCAACATAGGGCGTGTTGTAAGCACGGATATTGGAAATATTGCCGCAGCCACTCACGGCCACGGCCAGGCCGGCTATCAGAAACGCTCTCATGGAAATCCTTTTTTTGAGGCCTAACGGCAGTGATAAGGGCTTTCGCTGCGCAGTTCTTCGCCGGTCCGGGCATCGCGAATGATCACCGTCGCCCCCGGCGCATTGAGGCAGAACGCATTGCGTATGGGGTAAATGTTATGGCCCTCGGCGGTGAACGTGCCGAGCTTGGTTAACGGGGCGCCGGAGGCGTCCTGAGCCGTCACGGTGTATTCACCCGACATGGTCAGACAGCCGCTCAGTAACAGCAGCAAGGTGGCGCAGGTTGCATATTTCACAGGTGATGTCCCTATCGTGTTGAGTACAACGTGCCAAAACGGGCCAGAGACTCCCTTGGCCGGAAAAACACTTCCATTTCGCGTCTTTGTGAAATTTTCCTGCCGCGCATCAAGCACCAGAACGGCACTTGAGCAGCAAGAATCGCCTTGATGGCCAATGGCTGTATGAGCGGACAACGCTCACAAAGTTCATGCAAAACAGGGAAATGGCCTACCAGGCTTCGCAACCCGCGGCCATGGCGGGCTGCGCTGTAGCCCTTCAAGCCTCAAGCATCAGGATATCTTCAAAGAACCCACCGACCGGCTCGGTGGGGTGGCAGAGCTGGATCTCCAGCACCCACACCATTTCACTCGGCGTGATCTCAAGCGCGGCCAATTCCTGGTTGCCGAACAAGGCGTGGGGGAAATCCGCAATACGGTGGCCGGCCAGGTTGCGCGACAGCCGCCAGCCCTTGGAAACGGCCCGTTCCTCGGCAAAGTCATAGAGCTCACAGCCGGTCAGGCCGCGCATCCAGGCCTCGCGGGTTTCATCGAACACTTCATGCAAGACCTTGAAGCAATCGCGGTGCAGCGCTGACTCGCCGAAGACGAAGGTGTCGCCATAGTCGCCCTCGTAGCCGTCCCACACCGGGCCGAGGTCGACCACCACGATATCGGTGGCACGCAGCGTACGCAGTAGGTCAATGCCTTCCCTGGGCGGGCGAACCGTGTCGTCGCCAAAACGAATGTACGTCGGGTGCCAGGTGTGGGAGGCACCCATGGCCTGCAATTGCGCGGCAGCCATGTCGAGGGCTTGCCCGGTGGTCATGCCGACTTTGAGCTGGCTGGCAATCGCTGCCAGGGCGCGGATGGTTTTTTCACGGGCGGCGAGCATGCCGTCCAGCGAGTACCGAGGGCCGACTTTTTCCCAGGTTTCATTCAGTCCATTGAGCAGCGTGTCGGCGCTCGACTGGCCACTGGGCACAAACGCTTCGGCGACAAAACGATGGCTCGGCAAACCCGCTTCCAGGCAATCGGCACGCGCCTGGCTGATCATGCCGCCGTTACCGCAGGCATACACCTGAGCCGACTCCCAACGGTGCCCATGGCTGAGCGCCACTTCCTGCACCCTGCCCTGCGCCGCCAATACAGGGTGCCAGTGAAAACGCGGGTGGTCGATGACCGCCTGATCCAGAAATACGCGGTCGTAAAAGTCTGCCGCCTGCGCGCCGCCCCAGTAAAACGTCAGCTCCACATCCTGCTTCAACGCGCTCAGCAGGATCGGCTTGATACCCGCGTAGCCGGTGCCTGTGGCGAACAGCACCACAGGCGCATCGTCATCGTCCTGCCAGGTGCAGGCGCCAAAAGGCCCCTCCAGTGCCAACAGATCGCCAGCCTCAAGGCTGTCCAGGAGGGTCTCGGAAAAAAGCCCGCCGCGCACCCGACGAATCTGAAACACCAGGCGCCCATCGCCGTCGGCCGGAAGGTTGGCGATCGAGAAACAGCGCGAGTCGCCATCGACCAGGCGGAACTTGAGGTACTGGCCCGGCCGCACGGCCAACGGCCTGTCCGGCATCACCACCAACTCAATGATGTCGGGGCTCAGGGCACGCTTGCTCAGCACCGTCGCCTCGACCACCAGCGCAGGTGTGTCCAGCGACCAACCGGGAATCTCCAGGCGCATGTCGGCGCAGGCGTGGCTTTGGCACAACAGCATTTCATTCGCTGCCAGCGGGTAGCACGACGCGGGTGCGCCCGGCGCCAGCTGCTTGGCGCGGTAGTGGCCTTGCGTGACCACCACCTTGCACGAACCACAGGCGCCGCGCCGGCACGAGAACGGCACAGACAGGCCGCTGGCGAGCATCGCGTCCAGCAACAGCTCATCGCCGGCTTCAAAAGTTTTCCCCGAGGGGGCGAGTTCGATGACATGGCGTGTGTTCATAAGCACCTCGGGGTCAGTGAGGCTTGATTGTTGCGCTAGACTAGGCCCATTAAAACCTCCAGTTTTGGATACTTTACATGGTCCAGATGCGTAAATGGCGCCCGCTGCTCAAGCTCGACGAGCGCACTCCCCAGGCGTCCTATCGCAAGATTGCCGAAGGCCTGGTGCAGGCCATCCTCGAAGGACGGCTGCCGCCTGGCACGCTGCTGCCGGGCACACGGGAAATGGCGCAGATACTCGACGTCAACCGCAAGACGGTGATCCTGGCTTACGAGGAAGCGTCGACCAAAGGCTGGCTGATCAGCGAGCCGCGCCGGGGCACGTTCGTCAATGCGCAATTGGCGCCAACGCCCGCGTCCAGCCGCGCGCAGCACTCCTTTGCGCCACCACTGCTGGCGCAGCCAGTGGTGCCGTATTTCGAGCAGAATGCCCAAGTCATCGCGCTGCAGCATCGGCATGACGCACTGTTTTTCGATAACGGTGCCTGCGACCACCGCTTGCTGCCCCAGGCCGTTTTACACCGCTATTACCGCAATGCCCTGCGCAGCAGTTTTGCGTCCAACTCGGTGCGCTACGGCAGCGAGGGCACCGGCTATGAATTGCGTTGCGCGCTGGCAGAGATGCTGCGCAACAATCGCGGGCTGACAGTCAGCGCCGAGAATATCTGCCTCACGCCCGGCACTCAGGTGTCGCTGTACCTGACGGCCAGCCTGCTGATCAAACCCGGTGATGTGGTGTTGGTGGAACGCCTGAGTTACCCGCCGGCATGGGAAATTTTCCGCAAGCTCGGCGCGCATTTGATCACCGTCGATATGGACGATGAAGGCTGTCGCACGGACCACATCGAGCAGTTATGTCACGCACATGATGTAAGGATGATTTACCTCACGCCGCACCACCAGTTTCCCACCACGGTGAGCCTGCATGCGGCCCGTCGGCAACACCTGCTGGCGTTGGCGGCGCAGCACAATTTCTGCGTGATCGAAGAAGACTACGACCACGAATATCACTTCAACGGGCGGCCCTATTTGCCGCTGGCCAGTGATGGCGCGCAACGCCATGTGATCTACATCGGCTCGCTATCCAAGGCGTTGGGGTCGACGTTTCGTTGCAGTTATGTGGTGGCTCCGGCCAGCGTGATTGAGGTGCTGCAGAACAGCGCAGCACTGGTGGTAGGCGACACCGACGCGGTTGCACAAAAAATGCTCGCGGACCTGATCAATCAGGGGGAATTGAAGAAGCACCTGCGCCGTGTTTCGAAAGAATACGTGGCGCGTCGAGAGGTGCTGCACAGCTGTTTGCACAGCGCATTCGGCGATCGAATCCAGGTGCGCGAGCCAGAAGGCGGCCTGGCCCTCTGGGTTCGCTTCCAGGATGAAACCGACGTCGATCAGTTGCTCGCCGCAGCCCGGGGCCAGGGCGTGGTGGTGCGCAGCGCACGTCAGTTTTCACCGCTGAATGTGCCGGAAAATGCCCTGCGCCTGGGGTTTGCCTCGCTTGATCGGGATGAGCTGCGGGAAGCCACACTGCGGTTGGCGCGGGTGATGAGCAGGCGTTGATCACACGCACGCATCGACACCCGCTAGAGCGCGCCATGGCCGCTGTTTTGAAGCCGGGCAAGGTCGGGAAATTCGAGCAACAACGCCCGATTGCCGCGACCGATATGCTCCATCACCGCCAGCGTGATGAACTCGCGCACCATCCCGCTCGAGACGTAATACATCGCCCAGGCTTGCTCGGGCGTGCAATGGCCGATCTGTTCTTCGATGTCCTTGTAGGCCTGGTATTCGTCCGGCTTCAAAACGTATGGGTCAGCCGCTTGGCGCATGATTTTTCTCCTCCCTGAAAACGCTGCGACAGCCCCTTGGTCTGCCGACGGATAACGCTGAGACGTTATGGCCCCATGCATACGCCGGCGCTGATCGACTTTCGTCGAGCGACTCCCCCATCATGTTTATGGAGCAATGCCTTGATGCGGTTCAGCAGTTGTTGTTCATTACCCAGTGACGTGAGGCCGTGGGTACTTTGCGCCTCATAGGCCTCAACCATCTTTATCAGCGTCACTAATTGATAAGTGTCGGCTTTGGTTTTTTTGCAAATAGCCATGTAAGCCCTCTGCCAATAAAGATGAATACCCAGCGGGGTTACGTACCGCTCTTGACCTTGGTCCACACGCGCGTGCGGATTCGTTCCAACTTCAACGGTAGTGGCTCAAGCGGAACAAGGGTGGCAACCGTATTTTTGTCAGGATAAATCCACGGGTTGTCGCGCAGCTTCTGCTCGACGAACTCAGTGGCGTCCTTGTTAGCGTTCGGGTAAAGCGTGTGGTTCGAGCTCTTGGCAATCACTTGCGGTTCAAGCATGTAATTGATGAACGCCAGACCTTCCTTGGCATGGGGCGCATCTTTGAGCAGCACAAAGTTTTCCGACCACACCAACCCACCCTCACGCGGCAGGCTGTAGGCAATTTTGCGCCCGGTGTTGTTTTTCTCATTGATGGCCTGTGCCGTCAGCGCCCCGCTCGCCCAGCTCACGACCACACAAATATTACCATCGGCAAAGTCGGCGTCGGTTCTGGATGAGTCGAAGTAGAGGATATAGGGACGGATTTTCAACAGCAGCGCCTGGGCTTTCTGGTAATCCTCAGGGTTCTGGCTGTTGCTCGGCAGGCCGAGGTAATTCAACGCGATCGAAATGACCTCGCTGGGCGAGTCGAGCATCGCCACGCCGCAGGACTTGAGCTTGCTGATGTTTTCTTCTTTAAAGATCAAGTCCCAGCTGTCCACCGGGGCGTTATCACCCAACGCGGCTTTGACTTTATCAACGTCATAGCCAATCCCGGTGGTGCCCCACAGGTAAGGCACGGCGTAGCGGTTGCCCGGATCATTCACCGAAAGCAGCGCCAACATCTCTGGGTCGATATGGGAGAAATTGCTCAGTTGATTGCGGTCCAGCGGTGCAAGCACGCCCGCCTTGATCAGGCCAGGCAGGACATTGGAGGTGGCGACAACCACGTCATAGCCCGTGCGGCCGGCCATGACTTTGCTCTGCATGATCTCGGCGCTGTCGAAGGCATCCACGTGCATGCGCGCGCCGGTTTTTTGCTCGAATTCCTTGGGCGTCTCTGGCGCGATCAACCCGAACCAGTTGTACAGATTCACCTGAGGTTGCGCCGCCGCTGCGGGCGCGCTGATACCCACACAGACAAGCGAGGCCAAAAAAATGGCTCGCAAATGTGATTGACTCATATAACTATCCTTGTCAAAAACGACAGGCCTTCATGGCCTGCATCCGCTGGGAGGTGAATATACCCGGCGTCGTCGAATAGTAAATACCTACAAGTACTTAGCTCGCGCCTATGAACGCCTAACCCTAAAGGGGTAGAACATGTCACTCGACCTTCATAACCTGGCCTGGCACCGATCGGCCGGCAAGCTGATCATGGAGCTCAATCGCCCGGCTTTCTGGAGCTCGCTGGTACGCGTGTTGAATGAATATGTGCAGATCGACAACTGGGTTGTCCTGGTTTTCAGCGATCAACGAGTCAACGTCATCAGCTTTACTGAAGTGGCCGATGCCGAGGAGGTGGATGCCCTGACTCAGCGCTACCTCAAAGGGCTGTACCTGCTGGACCCGTTCTACATTGCCAACCGGGAAAACCCGCAGACTGGCTTTTTTCACCTGTCAGACATAGCGCCGGAGCATTTTCTGACCACCGAGTATTACCATCAGTATTTCGCCCAGTACGTCTCGGTGGATGAAGTGCAGTACAACGTTCAGCTCGATGAGGACAGGACGCTGTGTATTTCATTTGGCAGTAACGTGCGCTACAGCCCGGAACAGATCACCACACTGGATATCATCAAGCCTTGGGTGCTGGCATTGATGCACCAGCGTATGTGCTTTGAGATCGACGTTGAAAAAAACCTCAATGAGACACCGCCCTGGTCGCAGGCAATTGTTCAACTGGGCAGCCAGATCACAACGCGTGAAAAGGACGTGCTCAAGTTGCTGTTGAGCGGGTTCTCCAACAAAGAAATCGCCGGCAAACTGTCCCTGTCGACAGAAACGGTGAAAGTGCACCGGCGCAACATTTACACCAAGCTGAACATCAAGTCCCAGTCCGAACTCTTTGCGCGTTTCTTCATGCCAAAACAGGACGTCTACGCGGTGAACTGAAGGCGCGGCCCTCAGCCCGCCGTGCCGAGAAACGGCAGCGCGAGGAACAGCTTGATCACCACCGCATTGGTGATGTCGATGAAAAACGCCCCCACCATCGGCACCACCAGAAAGGCAATCTGCGAGGGGCCGAAGCGTTGTGTCACCGCCTGCATATTGGCAATGGCGGTAGGTGTCGCGCCCAATCCGAAACCGCAATGCCCGGCCGCCAGCACCGCCGCATCGTAGTTACTGCCCATCACCCGAAACGTTACGAAAATCGCGAAAAGGGCCATTAACAGCGCCTGTGCAGCCAGCAGGATGACGATCGGCAACGCCAGCGCCGCCAGGTCCCAGAGCTTGAGCGACATCAAGGCAATCGCGAGGAACAACGACAGGCTGACGTTACCCAGCAGCGACACTTCGCGCTCAAACACCTGATGCCAACCCAGCGCCGACAAGCCATTGCGCAGCACTACGCCGACAAACAGCACGCAGACAAAGGTGGGCAACTCGAAGGCGGTGCCCTGGATAACACCACTCAGGCACGTGCCAACTTGCAGGCTGATCGCCAACAGGGCCAGGGTTTCGATAAAGGAAAACGAGGTGATCATGCGTTCCTGATCGGGGCGCTCAAAGCCTTTGGGCCGCCGCGGCTGCGAGTGTTCAACGCCAGGCACCTGGACGCGCTTGATCAACAAGCGCGCGACCGGGCCACCAATCAAGCCCCCCAGCACCAAACCAAAGGTCGCCGAAGCAATCGCCAGTTCAGACGCGGAGGCCACGCCGTACTTCTCACTGAACACCGCGCCCCATGCGGCGCCCGTGCCGTGCCCACCCGACAGGGTGATGGAGCCCGCCAGCAAGCCCATCAATGGATCAAGCCCCAGCGCCTTGGCCAACGCGATGCCCATGGCGTTTTGCACCACCAACAGGGCCGTCACGACCAGCAGGAAAATACCCAGCACGCGCCCGCCTCGCTTCAGGCTGGCGAAATCTGCGTTCAGGCCAATCGTGGCGAAAAACGCCAGCATCAATGGGGTTTGTAAGGATGTGTCGAAGCGAACCTCAACATCCGCCAGCGCACGCAACGCCAGCAGCAGAGCGGCAACCAACAGGCCGCCGGCTACCGGCTCCGGAATGCTGTAGGCGCGTAGAAAGCCGATCCGGGCCACCAGCCAACGGCCCAATAAAAGCACCAGGGAGGCAGCGACCAGGGTTGAATAGAAATCGAGCTGAAGCATCTGGACAGTCCTTTGAAGTAAACAAGGAAAATGGGCTGGCCAGAGTAGAGACAGCGGAACAGGTACACAGCTACCCGACATTGATTACAGACTATTCCTACGCACATCAGCACATGGCCTACACGCGTGGTGTGTTTTGCAGGCAAAAAAGCGACACGAACAAAAACGCCGATCATCACTGATCGGCGTTTTCGTTAAATATGGAGCGGGAAACGAGACTCGAACTCGCGACCCCGACCTTGGCAAGGTCGTGCTCTACCAACTGAGCTATTCCCGCAAATGGCGTCCCCTAGGGGACTCGAACCCCTGTTACCGCCGTGAAAGGGCGGTGTCCTAGGCCACTAGACGAAGGGGACACGCTACTGAAACACATGGTGTGTATTTCAGTGCCCAGAGATTAAATCCGAAGATTATGCCCTGGTTTCACTCAGTGTCGCCCGAAGGCCACACTGCTTAAATTTGGAGCGGGAAACGAGACTCGAACTCGCGACCCCGACCTTGGCAAGGTCGTGCTCTACCAACTGAGCTATTCCCGCATATGGCGTCCCCTAGGGGACTCGAACCCCTGTTACCGCCGTGAAAGGGCGGTGTCCTAGGCCACTAGACGAAGGGGACACACGTACAACATTCACTCCCTACCGCGTTTCGCTGTGTGCTTTACGCTGTAAGTGGCGCGCATTCTATGGATGGATTGAAAGGTCGTCAACCCCCAAGGATAAATTTATTTAAATCAATGACTTCGCCCTGCTTTCCAGGCCTTTGCGGGCATTGTGCCCGTCCGGGCTTTGACGCCTATATTCTGGCGCCCGACAAGGCGCTATAGTTCGCCCAGGCAAATGATGGCAATGTGCATCCACGCAGGGAACGCTTACCTATATAGAAGAAACTACCTGGGCAACTGGTCGAACAATCCTATCCGTCGGATGGCCCAGTCACTACACTCCACAGCAAACCCTATAAAGAGGTCACACCGGTGACACCACTCATGATCACCCTGCTGGTAATAGCCGGGATCGTAATACTGATCGCCATTGGCTACATGAACCACGTGGTGGAAAACAACAAACTGGAAAAGCAGCGCACCGAAATCGAGCTTAACGACCGGCTGCGTCGTTGCGGTGAGATCACCGAGACGTTCCCCGGCCAGTTGATGACCCCGAAACTCAAACTGTTGCTGACTCGCCTGGAACTCAACGTCACCCAGCGCCTGTTGAACCTCAGAAAATCCAGCGCGCCGCTCAAGGCGCGGATCGCTGAGCTGAACGCGCTGATCGCCCAGGGCGAATCGATCCCGGTGGCCAACCCGCCCGCGCCGATCCAGACCGAAGCCAAGGCCAAGGACGTGCGTTTCCTGCTCGAGGCGCTGCACGGTCAAGTGACCCGTGCCGCCCAGGACGGTTTTCTGCCGACCAACGAAGCCAAGCACTGGATCAAGGAAATTCGCCATATCCTGGTGTTGCTGCACATTGAGTTCTTCAACAACCTGGGCCAGCACGCCCTGCAACAAGGCCAGCCTGGCCAGGCACGCCTGGCGTTCGAGCGTGGCGTGCAGTATTTGCGCAAACAGGCGGAGCCGGTGCTCTACAGTGCACAACTGCAATTGCTGGAATCGCAACTGGCCCGCGCCAACTCCACGGTGCTGACCAACAGCAAGCCGGCCGAAGACGAAGTCAACGAACTGACCGAAGGCCTGAAAGTCGTCGACGCCGACGCCGAATGGAAGAAGAAAGTCATCTACGACTGATCCCCTGCCCCATGTGGCGGCCTCGGGTCGCCACATGCCATCACTTTGCATCTATCCGCCCGTCCCCGACTAGCGTAAAAAAGTGCCCCTCACTCCGTGAAGTTAGAGGCCTGCTATGCCTGTTGCCGTGATTGATGGACAACCGCTGCACTATGTCGACCAGGGCACCGGCCCGGTCGTCCTGCTGGGTTCAAGTTACCTGTGGGACCGCGACATGTGGGCCCCGCAAATTGAAGCCCTGTCGCAACAGTACCGCGTGATCGTGCCGGAACTGTGGGGCCACGGTGAGTCCGGCCCGCTGCCGACGCAAACCCGCTCCCTCGACGACCTCGCGCGCCAGGCCCTGGCGCTGCTGGATCAGCTGGATATCGCGCAAATCAATCTGGTCGGCCTGTCGGTCGGCGGCATGTGGGGCGCGCGCCTGGCGTTGCTGGCACCGGCGCGCATCAACAGCGTGGTGCTGATGGACACCTACCTGGGCGCCGAGCCCGACGCCACGCGCCAGTATTACTTCTCGTTGTTCAAGATGATCGAAGACGCCGGCGCCATCCCCGAGCCGTTGCTGGATGTGGTTGCACCGATTTTCTTCCGCCCTGGCATCGACCGCGAGTCAGCCCTGTATCAGGATTTTCGCAAGGCGCTGCAGGCCTTTTCCAAAGAGCGCCTGCTGAACAGCATCGTGCCACTGGGTCGCCTGATCTTCAGCCGCGAGAACATTCTGGACCAGTTGCCCCGCCTGGACTCGGACACCACGCTGGTGATGTGCGGCGAACAGGACAAACCGCGGCCGCCCGCCGAATCACAGGAAATGGCTGAACTGATTGGCTGCAGCCTCACGTTGATTCCCGACGCGGGGCATATCTCGGCCCGGGAAAATCCGGACTTCGTCAATGAAGCGCTGCTGACCTTCCTCGCCAACCACGCCTGATCGGCGCCCTGCCCTTTGATCGCGGCTCACCCGCTGCGATCAAAGGCGGAAGTGCCCCACCATGCCCTTGAGCTCCGCCCCCAACTGCGCCAGCTGGATACTCGACGCGGCATTGCCCTGCATGCTCAACGCCGACTGATCGGCGCTCGCACGAATGCTGGTCACGCTGCGATTGATCTCTTCGGCCACCGAGCTCTGCTCCTCGGCCGCCGCCGCAATCTGCTGATTCATTTGCTGGATCAATGACACCGCCGCAGCAATGCTGCCCAACGCGCTCTCCGTTTCCAGCGCATCGCTGACCGCCAGCTTCACCAGCTCGCCGCTCTGCTGGATCTGCTGCACCGACGACTGCGCCGCGCTGCGCAACGTACTGACCAGACGCTCGATTTCCTCGGTCGATTGCTGCGTGCGCTTGGCCAACGCCCGCACTTCATCGGCCACCACTGCAAACCCTCGGCCCTGCTCGCCGGCGCGGGCGGCTTCGATGGCGGCGTTAAGGGCCAGCAGATTGGTTTGCTCGGCCACGCTTTTGATCACGCCCAGTACCGTGCCGATATTCTGGATTTCCGCGCTCAGGCTTTCGATACTCGCGCTGGCACTGGTGCTGGAGGACGCGAGCAATTCAATCCGTTGCAGGCTCTGGCGCAACACTTGCTGACCGCTGTCGACCTTGTCATCGGCGGTCTGCGCGGCTTGCGCGGCCTCTTCGGCGTTACGCGCCACGTCGTGCACCGTGGCGGTCATCTGGTTCATTGCCGTGGCAACCTGTTCGGTCTCCTCCTTCTGGCTGCTGACCTCAACATTGGTCTGCTCAGTGACGCTGGACAGTGAATGCGCCGAACTGGCCAATTGTTCGATGCCCGCTTGAAGCCCGCTGACCATCTGGCTCAGGCCGCAGCCCATCTGCTGCATCGCCTGCATCAACTGGCCGATTTCATCGCGGCGGCTGACTTCCATCCGCCCGCTCAGGTCGCCGGACGCAATCTGCTGGGCCACGGCGATCACCGTGCGCAGCGGCGCCACGATCAACCGGGTAATCACCCACGCCGCGATCAAGCCCACCAGCAGCGCCAGGGCTGAGGAGCCGATGATCAACAACGCGCTTTTCTTCAATTGCGCCTGCATGGACTGGTCTTCGGCGTCGTACGCCTGGTTGACCCGGCTGACCACTTGGTCGGCGCGGTCATGCAACTGCTTGTAGACGACTTTTTCCTGGGCCAGCAGCCCGGTGTACTCGCCGAGTTTTTCGCTAAATGCCGCGATATGCCCGGAGACTTCATTGAGCACGGTCTGGTAACCCGCATCCTTGACCGAGGTTTTCAACTGCTCGACTTGCGCCAGGGCCTGGTCGGCCTGTTCGATCTTGCCTTGCTCGGCGTTGTCGGCATCGGCCTTGCGGCTCTGATCCAGGCGCACGCGCGCTTCATTCATGGCTTGCAACATCAGCCGCGAGACCTGGCTGACCTGACCGGCCTGCTCGATAAACTCGGCGCCGTCCTTGCCCTGGCTTTCCTTGAGGCCATAGGCGCCATCGTCGGCCAGGCCGGCCTGCAGCACATCGAGGTTATTGGCCACACTGGACACCGACCAACTGGCCATTTCCAGCGCCAGGTCCTTGGTCTGGGTCAGTTCGACAAACTCGTCGAATGCCTTGCGATACGCCGCCAACGCCTGCTCGACATCGCCCATCACTGGCACATTCGTGGCTGACCGAGCCTTGAGGCTGGCGGCCATCGCCGCCAGTGCATCGACACTTTCATGCAGGGCATCGACGGACTTGGGGTCGGCGTGCAGCGCATAGTCCTGCTCGATCAGGCGCACCTTGAGCAACCCGCTGTTGAGCGATGACATGGCCTTCAGGCCTTCAAAACGCTGGCCAACGGTTTGCAGGGACCACACGCCAATGGCCGCCACCAGCGCCGTCAACAGCAGCACCAGAGCGAAACCCAAGCCCAGTTTCTTCGCCATACCGAGGTTGGCGAAACGTCGTTGCACGCCTGAAATCATTGCACTTGAATCCTCTTGCAATGGCAGATGCCATCGAGCCCGGTTTCCATGCAGCGAGATTCGCAACGACGAGCCAGCGGCACAAGACGTTGGCGCCACAATAATGGCAAAAAGCTACATGCCCGTCGTTTTCAGAATGGTCGAGGTCGATCTGGCAGGCCCCATGGCACGGAACAACGCCAGCGCCCGCTGATCAGCAGCATAGGCCACGTTGATGCGCAGCCAGTCGCTGTGTTCGCCCTTGGGATTGAACAGCGCCCCTGGCGACAACAACACACCGAGCCGTCGGGCGCAGGCCAGCAACCTTGAATGATCGCCCCTGCCGGGCCGGGCCCACACAAACAGGCCCCCGGCGGGCACGGCGAACACCTCCCACTCCTCGTCCTCCAGCACCTGCAGGGTCGCGGCCATTTGCGTGTTCAAGCGCTTGCGCAGGCGCTGCACCCACTTACGGTAGGTGCCATTGGCCAGCAGCGTGGCCAGCACCGCCTCGGCAAACCTCGATGTGCCGATGCCTGTCAGCGTTTTGAGCGTCACCATTGGCGCAATAATCGCCGCGCTGGCGCTCAGATACCCCACGCGCAGGGCACTGCTGAGGGTCTTGGAGAAACTTGAGATATAAATCACCCGACCGTCATGGGCCAGCGCCGACAGCCGTGTGCAACTGGCGTGCTGCAAGTCGCCGTAGACGTCCTCCTCGACAATCAGGAAGTCTTCGCTGCTCGCCAATTGCAGCAGGCGCTCGGCCACGGCGCGGCACAGGCTGGTGCCGGTCGGATTGTGATACAGGCAGTTGATGAACAGGCACTTGGGGCGATGGCTTTTCAGCAACGTCTCCAACACCGGGATATCCGGGCCGCCCAGCGTGCGCGGGACGTGCAGCAGCGTGACGCCGTGGCGCTCCAACTGACGGTAGAGGTTGGCATACCCGGGCGTCTCGACCACCACCGTATCGCCAGCCTTGAGCAACGTCCGTATGAGCAGGTCCTGTGCATGGCTGGCGCCATGGGTGGTGAGGATGCAGTCGAGGCTGCTGGGCACTTTCATCTGTGTCAGGCGCTTGAGCAGTTGCTCACGCAGTGCCGGCAACCCCAGCGGCGTGCTGTAGTTGAACAACCCGGCGGTGTCGGTGCGGCTGACTTCGCGTATGGCGTAACAAATGTCATCGCTTTCACGCCAGGCGTCCGGCAGCCAGCCGCAGCCCAGTTTCAACTCGCCCAACGGGCCATCGACGTAGGCGCCCCAGCCCAGCTCGGCGCCTTCATACCAGTGGCTTTCAAGGGAAACCGGCGGCTGGGCCACTACAAACCCCGAGCCCTGTTTTGCCACCAACACCCCCTGCGCCACCATTCGCTCAAAGGCTTCGATGACGCTGGATTGACTGAGCAGGTTGTCGAGGGCCAATTGCCGGATGGACGGCAAGCGCGTGCCCGGGCTTGCCCCGCTCGTGCGAATCCATTGCGCCACCGCGCTGACGATTTGCTGCACCACCGGTACAAGGGCCTGTCGATCGATGCCTAAATCCATGAGCCACTCACTTCAACTGTCTGTTATTCAACCCCAAACAGTTAAGCACAGAAGCCGGGTTCGACCTGTCGCCGAAATTTATTAAAGTATTGATTTTATTGGATTATTTACCTACTGATACACATTCTGACGAGGCCTTGTGCCAGCCCTGGAAACGCCCCACAGCGCCCCTGGCCTTTTCGAATATGCAGTGGCGCCGAGTCCTAGATGGCCGTCGCGCCACCGTCCACCGCCAACGCCTGGCCCGTGGTGAACGCGGCACCGTCGCTGCACAGGTACAGCACCGCACTGGCGATTTCCTCGACTTTGCCGATGCGCCCGACCGGGTGCATGGCGGCGGCAAACTCAGCCTTGCGCGGGTCGGCTTCATAGGCACGCCGGAACATGTCGGTGTCGATCACCGCAGGGCACACCGCATTCACGCGGACTTTCTTTTTCGCGTACTCGATGGCCGCCGATTTGGTCAGGCCGATCACGGCATGTTTGGACGCCGCATAAATGCTCATCTTCGGCGCTGCCCCCAACCCCGCCACCGAAGCGGTGTTGACGATCGCTCCGCCGCCTTGGGCCAGCAGCAGCGGCAATTGGTGTTTCATGCACAGCCACACGCCCTTGACGTTAACGCCCATGATCGCGTCGAACTCATCCAGGCTGCCGTCGGCCAGCTTGCCCTTCTCGATCTCGATCCCGGCATTGTTGAAGGCGTAGTCCAGCCGACCATAGGCGGCGACAGTCTGCGCCATCAACTGCTGCACATCGGCTTCCAGCGTGACGTTGCAGCGCACAAACAACGCCTCGCCGCCCGCCTGTTGAATCAGCGCAACGGTGCTCTCGCCGCCCGCCACGTCCAGGTCGGCAACCACCACTTTCAAGCCTTCGGCGGCAAATGCCAGCGCGGTGGCGCGGCCAATACCGGCGGCGGCGCCGGTGACCAGGGCGACCTGGCCGGAAAACGTCATGCTCATGGGGATGTCCTGTGGGGAAAATAGCCGTGGGCCGAGTCTAGCCAACCGCAGGACGGGCGCGTCAGCACTATCAGAAGGCCGGTTGGCTGTGTATGAATCGCAGTGATAAGGCCACCAGCCTCACTATCAACCAGGCCTATCGGCGGGCATTCGCGCCTCTCGCGCAACCTTGCTCTCAGGCCGTTAGAGGTCTATCACTTGGGGTTCATTTCTAAAGAGTCCTTTGCCATGACTGCCCAGACCAACCGCCAGTTCCTGCTCGCCAAACGCCCGGTCGGCGCGGCGACACGGGAGACCTTCACCTACCAGGAAGTGCCGGTGGGCACGCCAGGGGATGGGCAAGTGCTGGTGCACAACGAATACCTGTCCCTGGACCCGGCCATGCGTGGCTGGATGAACGAGGGCAAGTCCTACATTCCGCCCGTCGGCATTGGTGAAGTGATGCGCGCGCTGGGCGTGGGCAAGGTGATTGCGTCGAACAACCCGAAATTTGCAGTGGGTGACTACGTCAACGGCGCGCTGGGCGTGCAGGATTACTTCCTCGGCGAGCCGCGCGGCTTCTACAAGGTGGACCCCAAACTCGCGCCGCTGCCGCGCTACCTGTCCGCCCTCGGCATGACGGGCATGACCGCCTACTTCGCCCTGCTCGACACGGGCGCGCCCAAGGCCGGCGAAACCGTGGTGATCTCCGGCGCCGCCGGGGCGGTGGGCAGCATTGCCGGGCAAATTGCCAAGATCAAAGGCTGCCGCGTGGTCGGCATCGCCGGCGGCGCCGACAAGTGCAAATTCCTCGTGGATGAATTGGGCTTCGACGCAGCCATCGACTACAAAAGCGAAGACGTGCCAGCCGCCCTCAAGCGCGAATGCCCTAAAGGCGTGGACGTGTATTTCGATAACGTCGGCGGCGACATCCTCGACGCCGTACTCAGCCGCCTCGCGTTAAAGGCGCGGGTGGTGATTTGCGGTGCCATCAGCCAGTACAACAATAAAGAAGCCGTGAAAGGCCCGGCCAACTACTTGTCGTTGCTGGTCAACCGCGCGCGGATGGAAGGCTTTGTGGTGATGGACCATGCCGCGAACTTTGCCGCGGCCGGGCAGGAGATGGCCGGCTGGATGGCGCAGGGCAAGCTCAAGAGCAAGGAGGATATTGTCGAGGGGCTGGAGACGTTCCCGGAAACGCTGATGAAGCTGTTCAACGGCGAGAACTTCGGGAAGTTGGTGCTGAAAGTCAGCTGACCACTGTGGATCGAAATGTGGGAGCGGGCTTGCTCGCGAATACGGTGTATCAGACACACATCCGGTGACTGACACTCCGCTTTCGCGAGCAAGCCCGCTCCCACATTTTAGCTCAGCGATATTCAGGCGATTTCGGCGACCACTGCCGCCAAGGCTTTCGCCGGGTCCGCCGCCTGGCTGATCGGGCGACCGATCACCAGGTAGTCCGAACCCGCATCCAGTGCCTGACGCGGCGTCAGAATGCGCCGCTGGTCATCCTGGGCACTGCCCGCCGGGCGAATGCCTGGAGTGACCAGTTGCAGCGACGGGTGAGCGGTCTTCAAGGCCTGGGCTTCCAGCGCCGAGCACACCAGACCATCAAGACCTGCCTTCTGCGCCAGCGCCGCCAAGCGCAATACCTGCTCCTGAGGCTCGATATCCAGGCCGATGCCGGCCAGGTCCTCGCGCTCCATGCTGGTCAGCACGGTCACACCAATGAGCAGCGGTTTCGGGCCGCTGCGCTGTTCCAGCACTTCACGGCAGGCCGTCATCATGCGCAGGCCGCCGGAGCAGTGCACATTGACCATCCACACGCCCATTTCAGCCGCGGCCTTGACTGCCATGGCGGTGGTGTTGGGGATGTCATGGAATTTCAGGTCGAGGAACACTTCGAAGCCTTTGTCACGCAGGGTGCCGACAATTTCGGCGGCGCAACTGGTGAACAGTTCCTTGCCGACCTTGACCCGGCAAAGCTTGGGGTCCAACTGGTCAGCCAGCTTCAGTGCGGCGTCACGAGTGGGGTAATCCAGGGCGACGATGATAGGAGTCTGGCAGACGGACATTGGAATGGGCTCTCAGGCAAGTCGAAATCGGCGCGGATTGTAGCGCAAGCGGCGCCGTTGCGGGATCCGATGATCGGTAAAATACTGATCGAGCGCCCGTAACCCGGCATTTAGGGCAATTGTGTCAAGGCTGATACATTCACGACATGCCCTCAACACGCACCACGTCTAGCCTCGCGCACATGACCGCCCGTCCAGCACTTCCAGCCATGGAGCTGGGCGCCTATGCTGACAGCAACAACCCAGGCAGATGATCGCACTATGCATATCCCTACCGTCTCTGTAAACGAAGAGCAAAAAGGCGCGGTGATCGCCGAAGACAAGCGCTGGAACACCCGTGCGCTGATCGTCGATGACGATCTACCGATTCGTGAACTGCTGATCGACTACCTGGCGCGCTTCAATATTCTCGCCGTCGGCGTCACCGACGGCACCGCCATGCGCACGGCCATGCAAGCTGAAACCTTTGATGTGGTGGTGCTCGACCTGATGCTGCCGGGCGAAGACGGCCTGTCACTGTGCCGTTGGCTGCGCACCGAATCGGACATCCCGATCCTGATGCTCACCGCGCGCTGCGAACCCACCGACCGCATTATCGGCCTGGAACTGGGCGCCGATGACTACATGTCCAAACCCTTCGAACCGCGCGAGCTGGTGGCACGCATCCAGACCATCCTGCGCCGGGTACGCGATGACCGTACCGAGCAGCGCGCCAATATCCGTTTCGACAACTGGCGCCTCAACAGCGTACTGCGCCAATTGGTGGCCGACGACGGCCTCGTGGTGCCGCTGTCCAACGCCGAGTTTCGTCTGCTGTGGGTGTTTATCGAACGCCCGCGCCGCGTGCTGAGCCGTGAACAATTGCTCGATGCCGCGCGCGGCCGTTCCATCGAGGCGTTTGATCGCAGCATCGACTTGCTGGTCTCGCGCCTGCGCCAGAAGCTGGGCGATGACCCCAAGGCACCGCAGTTGATCAAGACTGTCCGCGGCGAAGGCTACCTGTTTGACGCGCGGGATATCGGCTGATGCGCGCCACCTTCAATACGCTGTTCGGCAGGCTGTTCGGCGTATTGCTGGTGGCCATTGTGCTGGCCCACGTGCTGGCGTTCTTTTGGTTTCACCACTATGGCTCGCCACCGCCGCCGCCTCAGGAAACCTTTGTCGAGCAGCCGGATGGAACGATGAAGCCGCTGCCCAAGCACCATCGCCCCTGGTTCGGTGGCCCGATGGTGCCACTGACGTTTCAGTTTATCTCGCTGATCATTGCCGCCTGGTATGGCGCCAAACTGCTGAGCCGGCCGATCCAGCGCCTGAGCGCAGCCGCCGAACGCTTGAGCCTCGACCTCGACAGCCCACCCCTCAATGAGTCCGGGCCTCGCGAGGCGCGCCAGGCTGCATCGACCTTCAACCTGATGCAAAAACGCATTCGCGAGCAAGTCAGCCAGCGTGCACGCATGCTCGGCGCCGTTTCTCACGACCTGCGCACCCCGCTGTCACGCCTCAAGCTGCGTCTGGAGCAGATCGAAGACACCAAGCTGCAAGGTCAGATGCGCCAGGACCTGGACGACATGATCGACATGCTCGACTCCACCCTGAGCTACTTGCACGAACAGCGCACCAGCGAAACCCGGCACTGGCTCGACGTGCAGGCGCTGGTCGAATCCCTCAGCGAAAACGCCCAGGACCAGGGCTCTGATGTGCAGTTCGCGGGCAATTGCGCGCCTTTGCAAGTGCAGCCGATGGCACTGCGCTCGTGCCTCAACAACCTGATCGACAATGCACTGCGTTATGCCGGTACGGCGCGGGTGGAACTGAGCGACAGCCGCGAAGCCTTGGTCATCCGTGTGATCGACCACGGGCCGGGGATTGCGGCGGATAAACGTGAGGCCGTATTCGAACCGTTCTTTCGCCTGGAAGGCTCACGCAACCGCAACTCCGGCGGCGTCGGCCTGGGCATGACGATTTCCAAGGAAGCGGTGGAACGCCTCGGCGGCAGCCTGAGCCTGGAGGAAACCCCAGGCGGCGGCCTGACCGCCGTGATGCGGTTGCCGAGGGCTTAAAGGGGTTTGTCTTCGCGACGCACTTGCGCCTGGGTCGCGCTCCAATCCGTCAGCAGGCTGTAGGCCACCGCCAGCAAGGTCGGGCCGATAAACAGACCGATAAAGCCAAAGGCGATCAACCCGCCAAACACGCCCAGCAGCACAATCACCAGCGGCAGGTTGCCGCCGCGGCTGATCAGGTACGGCTTGAGCACGTTGTCGACGCCGCTGATGATGAACGTGCCCCACACACCGAGAAACACCGCATAGGTGTAATCGCCCTTCCAGGCCAGCCAGGCCGTGGCCGGGATCCATACCAGCGGCGGCCCCATGGGGATCAGGCTGAGCAGGAAGGTGACGATGCCCAGCACCAACGCGCCCGGCACGCCGGCGATCAGGAAGCCGATCAGCGCCAGCAACGCCTGAGCGGCGGCGGTACCAATCACGCCGTTGACCACGCGTTGCACAGTACCGGCCACCAACTCGATGTAGTAACCGGCACGGTCGCCGATCAAGCGTTCCAGCAGGCGATGCACGAACGTCGCCAGGCGCGGCCCGTCGCGGTAGAAGAAAAACACGAACACCAGGCTCAGGGTCAATTCGAGAATACCGCCACCGATCTGCGCGCTGCGCGCCAGCAACCAGTTGCCGACCTGGCCCAGGTACGGCTTGATGCTGACCATCAATGCCGCGCCCTGCTGGTCGATGCTGTCCCAAGTGGCCACCAGGCGCTCACCGACCAATGGAATCGAACCCAGCCACGTCGGCGCGGCCGGCAGACCGTCAACCTGGATATCCTTGATCAGGCCCACGGCGTCGCGTACATGGTCGGCCAGGTTGAACCCCAGCCACACCAATGGCACCGCCACCAGCAGCATCCAGCCCAGGGTCAGAATGCCCGCCGCCAGGGATTCCCGGCCGCCCAGCCAGCGGGTCAGCAAACGCATCAGCGGCCAGCTGGCAAACGCCAGCACCGCGCCCCAGAACAGCGCCGACCAGAACGGCGCCATCACCCAGAAGCTGGCACCAAACAACACCAGCAGCAGGATTTGCACCAGTAGGCGATCGTTATTGAGCATCGGGTATCTCGAGAATAAGGCTGTAGGAAGAGAGCTTAGGCGAACGGCGCGGGTCCGTTCGCCCTGTTGCGGGTCAGCGTATCAGATGCAGGTGCAAACCCTTAGCGTCACCGCTGCCGGTTTCCATGCGCGCGGCGCGTACGCCGCTGTCAATCAGGCCCTGGCGCCAGGCTTCGGCGGTCGGCCCGGTCAAGCTGACGCGCAAGGTGGCGTCGAGGTTCAAGCCACGGGAAATCAGGGTCAGCCAGGTGGCGTCAGGTTCGGCGCCCAACACCGGGAAGTCCAGTTCGCCGGTGCTTTTCAACTCACGCAGCAAGGTGGCCGAGGTGGGCAGCAAGTCCCCCAGCGGCGCGCTGGCGTCGAGCTGTTCAACATGCAGATAGGCGCGACGGTTGCCGCGCGTGATGCCGTACAGCGCTACCAGGGAATTGTCCTGCGGCGCCGCCAGACGCAGCAGCAGGTATTCCTGCTGCCCATCGGCGCCGACCAGTTTGGCGTTGCCGAACACTTCGTTGGCCCACAGGCTGCTTTCGCCGCAATCGCGAGCCTGGCACCAGAACAACAGCTGCGCGCCCTTGGCCTGCAACGCTTCGCGCGTCGCGGTAAACGCGGCACTGGAAGTGTGCTCGGCGGGCAGCTCATAGGTGATGGCGGTGGTCTGGCCACGCGCTGTGGCTTGGCCTTCGTAACGCAGTTGGCCGCTGATCTTGCGGATCGCGCCCATCGGGTAGATGCGTTCCTTTTCTTCGGCGGGGCGGTAATCGACGATTTGCGCATCGGTCTGACGGGCCACGGCCGGTAAATCCTGGCTTCCCGGCAGGTCGGCGGCGAACACCAAGGGGCTGAAACAGCACAGCCCGAGGGCACGGATACATCCTTTGCGCAGGCTCATCGGATCGGTGAGCCCTGGCCATTAGAGGTCGCAGCAGTGTTCATAGCGTTCATGGTTGACTCCCTTTCAATCCGCCCAGCCTCGGCAGTTGCCCGCGTCAAGTCAAGGCGCGTGGAAGAACCGATTGAAACAGTCTGCAACAAGCAGCGCGCCGGGCTCATCATTAAGGTGTAAATGATGGCCGCCGGGCAGCGTGTTCACCGTAAAAGGTAGCTGAGAAAGCAATTCTGGATGTTTCGCCAGCATGCCGTCAGCCGCGACCACCAGCTGTGTAGGGCAACCCACGCGCCGCACGAAAGCCATCGCCTGCTCATCGGTCAGGCGCATCGGCGAGGCGAGCGTCAGGCGGCTGTCCGTACGCCAGGTGTAACCGCCCGGCACCGGCATCAAACCGCGCTGAGCCAACAGCTCGGCGGCTTCGCGACTGACCGCCACCACGCCTTTCATGCGTGCTTCCACGGCGCGATCCAGCGAGGTGTAGACCGGTTTGCGCTTGTCCTGCAGGTTCAGTTGCGCCTGCAGCGCCATGCCCAGCCGCTCGGCGGCGCTCTCGCCCGCGGCGGTGGGCGGGACCACGCCGTCGATCAACCCCAGGTGCGTGACTCGCTCCGGCAAGGCACCGGCCAACACCAGCGAGACGATGGCGCCGAGGGAGTGGCCAAGTAATGCAAAACGTTTCCAGCCCAGCTGGTCGGCAACTTGCAACACATCAAAGACGTAATCCCACAGGGCATAACCGGCGCCAGCAGGACGGTGCGCCGAATGCCCATGACCGGCCATGTCCAACGCGACGATACGCAAACCGTGCAGCTTCGGCGCCAGCCGCGCAAAGCTGTTGGCGTTGTCGAGCCAGCCATGCAGGGCGATCACCGGCAAACCGTCTTCGGGACCAAACAGATGCGCCGCCAACTCGATGTGCGGCAGGCTCAGGCGGACTTCTTCGACGGGCGTGCTCATGCGCAACTGCGCTCGCGGGCTGCCCAGCGGGAAAACAGGTTCTTGATCAAGGTCGCGGTGTCCTGCGGGCGTTCGAGGGGGAACATATGGCCGCCGGGCATGGTGAGCATTTCGCCCATCGGCAGGCGGTCGACGCCGCTGGCATGGTGACGCATCACCACGCGGCTTTGACGGCCGCGCACCACCGCCAACGGCACCTTCAACTGACGAACCTGGCCAGGGCTGGTGTGAGGCACGCCGCGGTAGATGCTGATTTCAGTGGCCGGATCAAAGCGCAGGCGCAGGCGATCGCCCACCTGTTGCAAGCCGTGTTGCAGGTACGCGTCAAAGCATTCCGGATCGAACCCGCGAAACAGCGTCTTGCCGGCAAAGTAGCTGCGCGCGGCCTCCAGATCGGCAAATTCTTCACGGCGGCCCAGCGTACGCCCGGCCGGGGTCAGACGGTCGATAAAGCCGAAACGCTTGGCGGCACGGATCACCCAGCGGTCAGCGCGGGTCAGCACCGGCGAATCGAGCATCACCACGCCGCGGTACAGCTGCGGACAGCGCATGGCCGCGTGCAAATGCAACACACCGCCCAGGGAATGGCCCACACCCCACACCGGTTCCGGCTGCAACTGCAGATGGTGGATCAATTCGTCCACCAGGTTCTGCCAGTTGTCGTCCACCGGAAACCTGGGGTCGTGACCGTGTTGCGGCAGGTGAGCCACGGCATATTCCGGGGCCAGGGCGGCAAACAACTTGCCGTAAGTGGCCGAAGGGAAGCCATTGGCGTGGGCAAAAAACACGTGCTGCGACATACCGGATCCATCTGCAAAAACAGAAGTTGATTGTCACCATGCCCGGCCGTTACAGCAATGACTGTAACCGCCAGGAATGATGACACTCACGCCACGCCTATCGCGCCGGCGGGTTCTCGCCCAGCGGTACCACGGCCATGGTCAGGCGCGACACGCAGCTGGCTTTGCCCTCATCGCTGGTCAAGCGAATGTCCCACACTTGAGTGGTACGGCCGATATGGATCGCCCGCGCCACCGCCGTGACCCGCCCGCTGCGCACACCGCGCAGGTGGTTGGCATTGACCTCAAGGCCCACGCAATAAAACTTGCTGGCATCGATGCACAGGTAAGCCGCCATGGAACCGACGCTTTCAGCCAGCACCACCGATGCACCGCCGTGCAGCAGACCGTAGGGTTGATGGGTGCGATGGTCGACCACCATGCTGGCGGTCAGGGACTCGTCGTCGAAGCTTTCGAAGCGGATGTCCAGCAGCTCACCAATGGTGTTTTTCTGGCTAGCGTTGAGTTGCTCGATATTTGGTTGGGTGCGCCACAAACTCATGAAGGTGTCCTTATTGGTTTTATTACGACCCTAATCCTGCCACACAATGGCTTCGTTGCGCGCGCTCCAAACTGCAAGCTCGGCACCGTAGGTCGACTCGATCACCGTGCGTTTGATTTTCAGGGTCGGCGTGAGAAAGCCGTTTTCCACCGCCCAACTGTCTTTCACCACCACCAGTTGGCGCAAGCGTTCGTGTTTATCCAGTGCCTGGTTGACCTGTTCCAGCCAGCGTTCGAGGCTGCTGCCCAGGGCGTTTCGGTCCTGAGGCCCCGCGGACAACACGCACAGGCCGATCGGCGCAGTCAGGCCATCGCCCACCACGCACACTTGCTCAATGCGTGCATGTTCGGCCAGGCGGTTTTCAATCGGTGCCGGGGCCACGTATTTGCCCTTGCTGGTCTTGAAGATTTCCTTGAGCCGCCCGGTCAGACGCAGGCGGCCGTCGGCGTCCTGTTCGCCCTTGTCGCCGGTACGCAGGAAGCCATCATCGGTCAGGGTCTCGGCGGTTTTCTGCGGGTCCTTGAAGTAGCCGAGCATGGTCGCGCCGCTGCGCACCTGCACTTCGCCCGATGCATCGATGCGCACTTCAACGCCAGGGCACGGCAGGCCGATCCAGCCGAGCGTCTGCTGGCCGGGGCGACACACATGGGAATAGCCGCAGCTTTCGGTCATGCCATACACCTCCAGCACATCCAGCCCCAGGCGCTGATACCAACGCAGCAACGCTTCGGGCACGGGCGCCGCCCCGGACAACGCAATGCGCAGGGCATCCAGGCCCAACCCCGCAAGGACCTTATGGCCGACGCGCTTGCCGATAAATGGCAGGCGCAGCAGGCTGTCGAGGCGCTTTTGCGGGATCTTGCTGTAGACGCCCATCTGGAACTTGGTCCAGATCCTCGGCACGCCGAACAGCGCCGTTGGCCGGGCCCGACGCAGATCCGCCAGAAAGGTATCGAGGCTCTCGGCGAAATACACGGTTTGCCCGGTGTAGATCGAGGCCAATTCCACGAACATGCGCTCGGCCACATGGCACAGCGGCAGGTAGGACAGCAACCGGTCGCCCTCCCCCAGGCCAAACAACTCGGTGCCACGGGTGGCGGCAAAACCCAAGGCGCCAAAGGTTTGCATCACGCCCTTGGGCAAGCCGGTGGTGCCGGAGGTGTAGACGATGGTGGCCAGGCTTGAGGCGCCAGGTTCAGGGTTGTCCTGGATCGGCGAGCAGGCTTGCAGGTCGGCCCAGCGGTAATCGAAGTCGCCGGCCGGGCACAGGGGCAGGCTGATGGTCGGCAGCCCGGCGGGGATGCCCGGCGCCATCGCAGGCCAGTCATCCAGCTTGCCGATCAATACCAGCGCCGCCTCGGAATGGGTCAGCACATGGGCAACGGAGTCGGCGGTGAGGTTGGGATACAACGGCACCGAGACGTGCCCGGCCATCCAGATCGCGAGGTCGGCGATGATCCAGTGCGCGCAGTTTTTTGAGATCAGCGCGATGTGCGAACCTTGCGGCAGCTCGCGGGCACGCAGCCAATGCGCGGCGCAACGGGCCTGGTGGCCGACCTCGCCCCAGGTGAGGGTCTGCACCTCGCCAGCGCCGATGGGTTGCACCAGAAAGGTTTTGCGCGGGTGTCGCGCTTCACGTTCGAAGAAGACCTGCAACGGCAAACGAAAAGCGACGGGCATGGGACGCGCTCCTTTGTGATCCGGCCATAGCCAACCAAGCACTTGCTTGGTTGACTGTATAGCACACACTGGGGGGCGATTTATCCTAGGAGCCTCTGGGGGTTACGCATGTTTTTTTGGGGGTTGTTACGGGGTTGCTGGGGGTATATCCGTTATTTAGGTGATGGCGGATATGGGTTCCGCCCTTACGGCGGGTCACTTTTGAAAAGAGCCCAAAAGTAACCAAAAGGCTCTTGCCCCACCACTCGGCACCTCGCTTAGGCTCGGTGTGCCCTCACGCAGGCTTTGGAGCGTGGTTTAACGGGGCGCCTAAGATCAAGATCAAAAGCAAAGCACGGCGGCCTGGTAGCCGACCTGAGTGGTTAGATCAAAAGCGGAAGCGAGGCGGCCTGACAGCCGACCTGATTTTGGAAGCTGAACTCAATCGAATGTGGGAGCTGGCTTGCCTGCGATGGCATCTACTGGGTGTCACTGATACACCGAGGTGTCTGCATCGCAGGCAAC
>NZ_JANLOF010000069.1:0-37625 GCF_025466135.1 Pseudomonas sp. 14P_5.3_Bac1
GCACTAATTACGCTTTTGGTGCAGAAACTGGTTTTTTCGCGATAAGGCGGGGAATCCGGCGCATGACAGGCGGAATACGCAGGGCCAAAAGCAGCGCACCTATAGATGCATATACTGCCCACTCCTTCAGATCGGCCCGCACAATCCACAACATATGCAGCAAACCAAGCCCAAGGATCACATACACCAAGCGATGCAGCTTCTTCCAACGACTGCCAAGTCGACGCTGGCTATAGCGATTGGAGGTCACTGCCAGCACCAATAAGCAGAGGAAACCCAACGCGCCCACAATAATGTAGGGCCGCTTACGCAGCTCCACCCCGAATTGCGACCAATCGAGTCCCAGGATAAAGACGCAGTAAGCCGCCAGGTGCAAAACCACATACGCAAAACACCAGAGACCCAGCTGCCGGCGGACAGCAATCCACCCCGCCCACCCACTAAGCTTCTGCAATGGCGTCATGCTCAGCGTGATCAGCAACAGAACCAAGGTCCCAAGCCCCAACCGATCCATCAGCACTTTGCCTGGGTCAGGCCCTAGCACAGAACTCCACGCCTCGTACAACCAGAAAAATGGCCATATCGCCGCGGCTATAAATACTCCTATGCGCCAGATCGGATAACGCATCAGTAATTCTTCCGCAGATCGAGGTCCGTATAAAGAGAAGCGACCTCATCCGAGTAGCCATTGAACATTTGCGTCTCACGCACGTTCGGGCTGAACAAGCCGCTGGGCAGGCGACGTTCTCGCGCCTGAGTCCAACGAGGATGGTCGACCGTAGGATTCACGTTCGCGTAGAACCCATACTCATCGGCCGCGATGCTCTGCCAGGTCGTCTTGGGTTGTTCGCTTACAAGACTGATCCGCACAATCGACTTCACACTCTTGAAGCCATACTTCCACGGCACCACCAGACGCAGTGGCGCGCCGTTCTGGTTAGGCAATTCACGCCCGTACATGCCAACGGCAAGGATAGCCAATGGGTTCATGGCCTCGTCCAGGCGCAACCCTTCTACATATGGCCAGTCGATCAAGCCGAAGCTTGAGCGCTGCCCCGGCATGCTTTTGGGGTCCTGGAGCGTTTCAAAACGGATGTACTTGGCTTTGGAGGTCGGCTCCACCTGCTTGAGCAAGGCGGAAAGGGGGAAACCCATCCACGGAATCACCATCGACCACGCCTCGACGCAGCGCAAACGGTAGATGCGTTCTTCCAACTGATAAGGCTTCATAAAGTCTTCCAAGGCATAACGCCCCGGCTTGCCGACCTCTCCATCAATCACCACACTCCAGGGCTCGGTCTTGAGTGAACCCGCGTTCTTCGCCGGGTCCCCCTTGTCAGTACCGAATTCATAGAAGTTGTTGTAGTGGGTTGCGTCCTTGAACGGCGTGATGGCTTCGTCCTTTACCGTAACAGCCTGCCACTGGGTGCCTGGCAGCTTCTGGGCAAACCAACTCGGGGCATTGCCCGGCTCGACGTCGGCATAACGCGCTGCATCGTCAGCACTGGCCCAGCGCGGCAAAGTACTGGCAGCGACGCCAGCAAGCGCACCACCGAGCAAGCTGCGGCGAGATAAATAGAAGGATTCAGGCGTGACATCCGATTCGTGACAATCGGACGCTTTGGGGATCTTGATTAACATGGCAACTCCGCAGCATTGGAGGACTGATGCACCAATAGACTGCGGAGTATGGCGGACATTACATTAAGACAATGTTTTGTCGCGGCGCAGATGCAGCAAGTACTGAATCGGCCCCGAAGCGGCGTAGACCAGGAACGCCAGCAGCAGGATACGCGGCGGGTCGCTGAACACTACAGCGAACACCAGCACCACCACCAGGATCGCCACGAAAGGCACGCGCCCCTTGAGGTCGAACTCCTTGAAGCTGTTGTACTTGATGTTGCTGACCATCAGCATGCCGGCCGCAGCCACCATCAAGGCCACCAGGAACGACATTTTCGAGCCCTGGATTCCATAGTCACTGAATGCCCAGACAATACCCGCCACCACGCCCGCCGCCGCCGGGCTGGCAAGGCCGATGAAGTAACGCTTGTCAGCGGTACCCACCTGCGTATTGAAGCGCGCCAGACGCAAAGCGGCGCCGGCGACATAGATGAAGGCGACCATCCAGCCGACCTTGCCCATATCCCCCAGCGCCCAGGCAAACGCCAGCAGCGCCGGTGCGACCCCGAAAGCGACCATGTCCGACAGCGAGTCGTACTCGGCGCCAAAGGCACTTTGCGTGTTGGTCATGCGCGCCACACGGCCGTCAAGGCCATCAAGCACCATGGCCACGAAGATTGCGATGGCGGCAAAACCGAAATACTTGCTGGCACTCACCGCATCACCCGCCGCCAGCGCACTTTGGGCGCTCATGGAGTTGATGATGGAATAGAAGCCGGCAAACAGGTTCGCGGTGGTGAACAGGTTAGGCAGAAGATAGATGCCACGATGCCGGACCTTGCGACCTTCCGCGTCATGCCCTTCTTCGACATGCTCATCGATCGGCAGCAGGCTTTCGGCGTCAGAGGCCTGGTGTGGCTCTTCGGGACGTTCGCTCATGGATTTTACCTTGCAACGGTGTGAAAAAAATTCGACAGAAACTTGCGGCGAGTGTTCGCCCGCAAACGATGCAGCTTTATACCAGAACCAGCCCCTCAAACGAAAAAACGCGGCCTAAGCCGCGTTTTCTGTTGATGCGTACGACTTAGTTTTTGGCTTTGTCGACGATCTTGTTGGCACCGATCCACGGCATCATGGAGCGCAGTTGCTCACCGATGACTTCGATACCGTGAGCGGCATTGTTACGACGCTTGGCGGTCATCGAAGGGTAGCCGGTTGCGCCTTCGCTGATGAACATTTTGGCGTATTCGCCGTCCTGAATACGTTTCAGAGCGTTGCGCATGGCCTGACGGGACTCGGCGTTGATCACTTCCGGGCCAGTCACGTACTCGCCGTATTCGGCGTTGTTGGAGATCGAGTAGTTCATGTTGGCGATACCGCCTTCGTACATGAGGTCAACGATCAGCTTCAGTTCGTGCAGGCATTCGAAGTAGGCCATCTCTGGCGCGTAGCCAGCTTCAACCAATGTTTCGAAACCAGCTTTGACCAGCTCAACGGTACCGCCGCACAGAACGGCTTGCTCGCCGAACAGGTCGGTTTCAGTCTCGTCCTTGAAGGTGGTTTCGATGATGCCGGTACGACCGCCACCCACGCCAGCTGCGTAGGACAGTGCAACGTTTTTGGCGTTGCCCGAGGCGTCCTGGTAGATCGCGATCAGGTCAGGGATACCGCCGCCTTTGACGAACTCGGAACGCACGGTGTGGCCCGGGGCTTTCGGCGCGATCATGATCACGTCGAGGTCAGCACGTGGAACAACCTGGTTGTAGTGAATCGCGAAGCCGTGGGAGAAGGCCAGGGTGGCGCCCTTCTTGATGTTCGGCTCGATTTCATTCTTGTACAGCGAGGACTGGAACTCGTCCGGGGTCAGAATCATAACCAGGTCAGCAGCAGCAACGGCGGAAGCAACGTCGGTCACTTTCAGGCCATGGGCTTCAGCCTTGGCAACAGTGGCCGAACCTTTGCGCAGGCCGACAGTGACGTCAACGCCGGAATCTTTCAGGTTGCACGCTTGGGCGTGGCCCTGGGAACCGTAGCCGATGATGGCGACTTTCTTGCCCTGGATGATCGACAGGTCACAATCTTTATCGTAATAAACTTTCATGAGGTTCCTCTATATATCCAGGCCGTAAGGCCATTCGCTAATTTGGGTTAGATGCTGAGTACTTTGTCGCCACGGGCAATCCCGGTGACACCACTGCGTACGGTTTCCAGAATCGAGGCCGTCCCGATCGACTGGATGAAACTGTCCAGCTTGTCGCTTGTACCGGTCAGTTGAACGGTATAAACGCTGGCGCTCACGTCGACGATCTGCCCGCGATAAATGTCAGTAGTCCGTTTAATCTCGGCACGCTGGGCACCCGTAGCCTTGACCTTAACCAACATCAGCTCACGCTCAATGTGGGCACTTTCCGAAAGATCGACCAGCTTGACCACTTCGATCAACTTGTTGAGGTTCTTGGTGATCTGCTCGATCACCTCATCGTGGCCCACGGTGGTCAACGTCAGGCGCGACAGGGTCGGGTCTTCGGTCGGCGCCACGGTCAGGCTTTCGATGTTGTAGTTGCGTTGCGAAAACAGGCCGACAACACGAGACAGAGCGCCGGGTTCGTTCTCCAGAAGCAGGGAGATAATGTGCCGCATGATTAAGTACGCTCCGTCTTGTTCAGCCACATGTCGCGCATAGAGCCGTCTTTGATCTGCATCGGGTAGACGTGCTCGCTGGTATCCACTTGAATATCGAGGAACACCAGGCGGTCCTTCATGGCGAACGCCTCTTCCATCTTCGGCTTCAGATCTTTCAAATCGGTGATGCGAATGCCGACGTGGCCATAGGCTTCAACCAATTTTACGAAATCTGGCAGCGATTCCATGTAGGAATGGGAGTGACGGCTGCCGTAGCTCATGTCCTGCCACTGACGAACCATGCCCAGTACGCCGTTGTTCAGGCAGACGATCTTCACCGGAAGGCCGTACTGCAAGCACGTCGACAACTCCTGAATGTTCATCTGGATGCTGCCCTCACCGGTGACGCACGCGACGTCGGTGTCAGGGAAGCTCAGCTTCACACCCATGGCCGCAGGGAAACCAAAGCCCATCGTGCCCAGGCCACCGGAGTTGATCCAGCGGTTAGGCTTGTCGAACTTGTAGTACTGCGCGGCGAACATTTGGTGCTGGCCCACATCGGAAGTTACAAAGGCATCGCCCTTGGTCACTTCGCACAGGGTTTCGATCACGGTTTGTGGCTTGATAACGCTGCCGTCGCCTTTGTCGTAAGGGAACAGGCCGCGGTCACCGCGCCATTCGTCGATCTGCTTCCACCAGCTGGCAACGGATTCCTTGTTCGGCGTTTCGCCGATGTCCTTGAGCGCGGCAACCATCTCGGTCAACACACTTTCTACCGGACCCACGATCGGCACATCGGCCTTGATGGTCTTGGAGATGGACGCCGGGTCGATGTCGATATGGATGATCTTGGCATTCGGGCAGAACTTGCTCGCGCCGTTGATCACACGGTCATCAAAACGCGCGCCCACTGCCAGGATCACGTCGGCGTGATGCATGGCGAGGTTGGCGGTGTAGCTGCCGTGCATGCCGAGCATGCCGACGAACTGACGGTCCGTGCCCGGGAATGCGCCGAGGCCCATCAACGTGTTGGTGACCGGCAAATTGAGCAGCTTGGCCAGTTCGGTCAGCGGCGCAGAACCGCCACCCAGGATCACGCCACCGCCCGAGTACAGCACCGGGCGCTTGGCCGCCAGAAGCATTTCTGCCGCCTTGCGGATTTGCCCCGAGTGCCCACGAACAGCCGGGCTGTAGGAACGCAGCTTGGCTTTCTTCGGGAAGATGTATTCGAACTTTTCAGCCGGGTTGGTCATGTCTTTCGGGATATCGACCACAACAGGGCCCGGGCGACCGGACTGTGCAAGGTAGAACGCCTTTTTCATGACTTCCGGGATTTCCGAGGCATGCTTGATCATGAAGCTGTGTTTCACGATCGGCCGGGAGATACCGATCATGTCGGTTTCCTGGAATGCATCGGTACCCACCATGGTGCTTGCGACCTGGCCGGAAATAATCACCATCGGAATAGAGTCCATATACGCAGTCGCGATGCCGGTAATGGCATTCGTTGCGCCTGGGCCGGACGTCACCAGTACCACACCGGCTTTACCGGTGGCACGGGCGTAACCGTCAGCCATATGGGTCGCGGCCTGTTCGTGGCGAACCAGGATGTGGGTAACAGCCGGTTCCTTGAACAGTGCGTCGTAAACATGCAGCAGAGCACCACCTGGGTACCCGTAGATATAGTCGACGCCTTCGTCACGCAAAAAGCGGACGAGCATCTCACCGCCAGATAAAAGCTCCACGTTGTTCACCTCTAAAACGCCAGAATACCGTCCGTTAAAAACCGACGGGTCTTAATAGGTTTACTTCTCAACAGAGCATGAGCGACGGTGGTCGCCGACTACGTCAGCACTGACTGAGCAAGTATTGGGATCGTCCCAAGTGTTGCGGGCTTTTCCCACCCAGCGCGAGGTAACGCGTTGCGGGTGTTACAGGTCGGCGCGGATATGCGCCTCATGATCTGCTGAGCGGGTCTGCTTCTGGCAGTCCCGATACAGCGGACTTTGGATTCTTCTGTTTCAGCCCCTTCAAGTCAAGCAATAATTGCGCTTTTTTCCAACTAAGCGCATGAGAACGTAGATTAAAGGGGTTTGAGGAGGGATAAAACTCGCCTGAATGTCGTCAAGCGGTAGAAATGTGCGCAAGACTGCCGGAAAACCCGGCAGTCAGGCAATTAACGAGCGTCGACGATCAATTGGTCGAACTTTTTCAGCGCATTACGCAAACCGAGGCTCTCACGCGGGCGATCGGCGTAAACCATCTCCGCCATCTCCAGAATCCCCGACGCATTAGGCAACGGCAGATCCTGCTCGAGGATCTGCTTCATGCGCACCAGGAAGATCCATTGCAGCCACTGATGAAAATCCAGGGTATCAACCGAAAAAGGCTCGACACTGCTGAGCGCCTCTGCGCTGGGGGACACCTCGTCCCACCAGCCCTGCACGCGTAATTCGCGCTCGATCAGCAATAACTGTTCGGCAATCGCAGGAAAACGCGCATCCATCAGAGGCTGACCTTGGCTTTCTGGCGAGCCTGCGCAGCACCGGCAGCATCGCCTTGGGCAGCACGCGCGTCACCAATCAGGGCCCACAGGTTGGCTTGCAGATCGGGACGACCATTGGCCAGGCTCAGGCCGCGACGGGCGAACTGTTCGGCTTGCGGCGCATCGCCTTGAGCCATACGCACTTGGGCCAGGCGATACAACACTTGCGGCTCGCGAGGTGCCACGCGTTGGGCACGCTCAAGGCTGGACGAAGCGCCGTTCAAATCACCACCGGCCTGCTGTTGCTGGGCGGTGGTCAACAGCGAGAGCACTGGTCCGTCCAGTTGCTCATCAGCCGACAGGCCGCCCGCGTTCGACGACGACGGAATACCGCTCGGCGTCGACGGCATGTTGTAGGTACCCTGGTTAACCGGCGCCGTCTGGATCGGCGTGGAATCAACCGGCCCCGACGTGCTTGGGCCTGGGGTCCACGGCTCGGCGCTGATCGGCGCCGACGTTGCAGCACCACCGCCCGGCACCATCACTACCACACCCGAATCCTGCGGCATGGCCTGCGGTGTGGCTTGGGCCGGACGCTTGACCACGGTCTGACGGAAGCCGCCGTTGGCCGAAATGCGATCGTTATTGGAAACGGTGGTACTCGAATCCACCACGGGAATCGAACCGCGCTGCACGCTGGAGCAACCGCTGAGCACTGCCAGAGCTGTAATAGCTGGAATCAACCACTTGTTCACGTGAAACCCTCTTTGCTTAGTTCATCCAGCCCTTGACCCAATCCATCACCGATTCCGCGTCAGCAGGGGCACTGCCACCGCATGCGGCGCCGGGTGGTGGCTCGCTGCCGCGAATATACGGCATCTGCACCGCGCCCGGACAGTTGGCATCGGAGCCCTGCCCCGTGTGCGGATCAATCCAGGCCTGCACGATGTTGTCCGGTTGCGGCATGTTCAGCGGCAGCGGGTCGGCCTTGCGCATGAAGCTGGTCCAGACCTGCAGCGCACCGGTGGCACCGGTGAACGGCGTCTTGCCATTGTCGTCACGTCCCAGCCAAACCACGGCCAGCACGTCCTGGCCGAAGCCTGCGAACCAGCTGTCACGCGAATCGTTACTGGTACCGGTCTTGCCCGCCAGCGTCAGGTTCGACGGCAGCACGCTGTAAACCGAGCGCCCGGTGCCTTCGCGCATTACGCGCTGCATGGCGTTCTGGATCAGGTAAATGGAGCCTGCATCAAAGCGCTGCTGAATCTGGAACGGATAGCGCTTGAGCGGCTCGCCCTCGGCAGTCAGCACGCTGCGGATACCGCGCATCGGGGTATTGAAGCCGCCGTTGGCGAGGGTCTGGTACATCGTGGCCACTTCCATCGGGGTCATGGCGCCAGCCCCCAAGAGCATCGATGGGAACGACGGGAATTCACGGTTGATGCCCAGGCGGCCCAAGGTTTTCAACACATTCGGCACCCCGACTTCCAGCCCGAGGCGTGAGGTGGAGATGTTGTAGGAATGCGCCAGGCCCTGATACAGGAACACCGTGCCGTGAGAGCGGCGATCGAAGTTCTGCGGCGTCCACACTTGGCCATCGGCACCTTTGACCGACAACGGGTCATCTGAGAGCCAACTGGTCAGGGTGTATTTGCTCGGTTTTTCCAGGGCCGTCAGGTAGACCGCAGGCTTGACCAGCGAGCCGATCGGCCGCACGGCATCCAGCGCACGGTTGAAACCGGCAAAACTGGCCTGGCGACTGCCGATCATGGCCTGGACTTCACCGGTTTCCGGGTTGGTCACCACCATGGCCGCCTCGACTTCATCGGCGCCCTTGCGGCCGGTCAAGCGTTTGAAGGTATCGTTGACCGACGCTTCGGCTTTCATCTGCAAAATCGGGTCGAAACTGGTGAAGATCCGCAGGCCCTCTTCAGTCAAGTCTTCGTCGCGGTAATCTTCGCGCAACTGACGTTTGACCAAGTCGATAAAGCCTGGGAAGGAGCTGTCGGCCAGCTTGCCGCGAGTGGTTACACCCAGTGGCATTTTCTTTGCGGCCGCGACTTGTTCAGCGGTAGCCACGCCCTGCTGCTCGAGTACGTCCAGCACCAGGTTACGACGTTCAAGCGCACGCTCCGGGTTGCGACGCGGGTTGTAATAGGACGGTCCCTTGACCATGCCCACCAGCAACGCAACCTGATGCAGCTTCAACTCGGACAACGGCTGACCGAAGAAGAACTGGCTGGCCAAGCCAAAGCCGTGAACGGCGCGCTGGCCATCCTGGCCGACGAATACTTCGTTGAGGTAAGCCTCGAGGATTTCCTGCTTGCTGTAATGCAGCTCCAGCAGCATCGCCATCATGGCTTCGGTGAGCTTGCGGGTCAGGCTGCGCTCGTTGGTCAGGTAGAAGTTCTTGACCAATTGTTGCGTCAGCGTACTGCCACCCTGCGTCATCTTGCCGCCAGAGGTGTTAACCCAGATGGCGCGGGCAATCGACTTGGGCGAGACGCCCCAGTGGCTGTAGAAGTCGCGGTCTTCGACGGCAACCAGTGTTTCAAGCAGATACGGCGGCACCTGATCGAGCTTGATCAGGATGCGATCTTCCAGGTTCTTGGGGTAAATGCCGCCGATCAGCAGCGGTTCCAGGCGCACCACAGGCAACTTCGAACCATTGAGCGACGACAGCTCGGCGACGTAATCGCCAGAGAAGCGCACGCGTACCGGTTGGGCTTTTTCCAGGCCTTCATAGAACTGGAAGCCGCGGGTATTCAAGTCGACGGTGTTGCCGCTGACGGCCGCGGCGCCAGGGCCATTGCTCACGGCTTCGCGGCGGTAACCCAAGGCGTCGAGCTCGGTGAGAAAGTCATCCTTGCTCAGCTTCTGGCCGGTGAACAGTTCCAGCGGGCGTGCGTACACCTTGGCCGGAATGGTCCAGCGCTTGCCGGAGAACTTCTCCTGGACCACGGCATCGAGGTACACCGCGAAGCCGGCGAGCACCACAAGGCCCACCAGGCTGAGCTTGAGCGCCCAGCCCAGCCACGGACGCAGGCCGCGGGAAGGAGGTTTTTTACGGGAACGGGGAGATCGGGTTCGAGTCATGGCGGCGGATTATACGCACTTTATTGATGATCAACATGAGCCGGACAGCGGTTTGCACGACCGGCTGTAACCGCCATAATGCCCGCCATGATTTCCCCCAGACTTTGAAGGATCGCCCGTGAGCCAGTCCCTGATCGCTGCCCTGCAAAACCCGGCTTTGTATCCCCATCCGGTTGAAGCGTTTCAAGTTATCGAGACCCATATTTCCTGGGTCATTCTGACTGGCCCCTTCGCTTATAAACTGAAGAAGCCGATGAACTTCGGCTTTCTGGATTTCACCCAACTGGACGACCGGGGGCACTTCTGCAACGAAGAACTACGCCTCAACCAGCGCCTGACCGAAGATTTGTATCTTGAAGTGTTGCCAATTACCGGCACCGCCGAGGCTCCGCAACTGGGCGGCGATGGCCCGGTAATCGAGTACGCGCTGAAAATGCGCCAGTTCCCGCAAAGCCAACTGCTGAGCACCTTGCAAGCCAACGGCGAACTGACCAGCGCGCACATCGATGAAATGGCCAAGCAGATTGCGCATTTCCACCTCACCGCACCAAAGGTTCCACAGGCGCACCCGGCCGGCACCCCGGACGAGGTGATGGCGCCGGTGCGCCAGAACTTCGATCAGATCCGTCCTTTCCTCAGCGACAAGGCCGACCTGGCCCAGCTTGAAGCTCTGCAGGCCTGGGCCGAAAGCAGCTTCGAGCGCCTCAAGCCTCTGCTGGCGCAGCGCAAGCTCGAGGGCTTCACGCGTGAATGTCACGGCGATATCCACTTGGGCAATGCGACGATGATCGACGGCCAAGTCGTCATCTTCGACTGCATCGAGTTCAACGAGCCGTTCCGCTTCACCGATGTGTACGCCGACACCGGCTTCCTGGCGATGGACCTGGAAGACCGTGGCCTCAAATCCCTGGCACGTCGCTTTATCAGCCAATACCTGGAACTGACCGGCGATTATCAAGGCCTGGAAGTGCTGAACTTCTATAAAGCGTACCGGGCGCTGGTACGCGCCAAGGTTGCATTGTTCAGCATGCCGAGCGAGGCAAGCCCGGTGCAGCGCGCCACTACCCTGCGCCAGTACCGCAACTACGCCAACCTGGCCGAAAGCTACAGCACTATTCCTTCGCGCTTCCTGGCAATTACCCACGGCGTATCGGCAGTCGGCAAGAGCCACGTTGCCATGCGCCTGGTGGAAGCCTTGGGCGCCGTGCGCCTGCGCTCGGATGTGGAACGCAAACGCCTGTTTGGCGAACAGCACGTGGAAAACACACCACAGGCCGGCATCTATGCCGCCGACGCCAGCGCAGCAACCTATGCTCGCCTGAATGAAATCGCCGATATCGTCTTGCGCGCCGGCTACCCGGTCGTACTGGATGCCACCTTCCTCAAACGTGAACAGCGCGACGCCGCCGCGAAGATTGCCGAGGCCACCGGCGCGCCATTCCTGATCCTGGATTGCAATGCACCGCAAGCCGTTATCGCCAGCTGGTTGGCACAACGTCAGGCGGACAAGAACGACCCTTCCGACGCGACGCTGACCATCATTGAAGAGCAGCAGGCCAACCGAGACCCGCTGACGGCTGAAGAATTGTTGCTCAGCAAGCGTGTAGAGACCAATGAAAGCGGAACCCTGGATGCTCTGGTGGCGCATATTCGCCAACGCCTGCCAGGCCTGTAAGAAATATTTCTTGGTCGTGTCACCGATCTACGGTGCACGACCGAGCAATAGTGGCACTATAATGGCGTCATAATTCCAACAGGAGTCGCCGTCATGAGTCAGCCCAAGCTTCTTGATACTCCGCTCTACGCGCTCCTGCACAAGGACGACATTCGAGGCTTCAACCAGGAACGGCCCAAAGACGGCAGCATCGACATGCGTGGCGGTGACTTTCGTGGGCTGGACTTGCGCGACCTGAACGCCACGGGCGTAGATTTCACCGATGCGTATTTCCGTTCTGCCGATCTGCGTGGCCTGGATCTACGCGACTGCTCACTGGAAGGCGCCAGCCTGGCGCATGCACAAATTTCCGGCACCTACTTTCCACCTGAACTGACCGCCGACGAAATCCTCATGTCGGTTAATTTCGGTACTCGCCTGCGCTATCGCACCAAGTGACGCCATATGCCCGCCCCCGGCTACGCATCAAGTGTGCCGGGTGGTTCGCCGTGCCTCTGCTTAAAACCTCCTGAGCATTCTTATAAGCGTTTCAGCCGTTCCTGACCAAAGAACTACGCTTTTCCTACTGAGCGCTACACTCCTTTTCAGGCTTGCCTGGTCACGATACCCACCGAACCATTCGGCCGTCGCAAGGAGGCTTGATGAACGATGAGCTGCAACACCTGAAAAACCTTGGCAAGACGTCGGCGCAGTGGCTGCATGCGGTGGGCATCCACAGCGCGTCTGACTTGCGCCGCCTGGGAGCGGTCGATGCCTACCGTGCAGTGCGAACTCGCGGTTTCCGGGCGTCGAAGGTATTGCTGTACGCCATTGAAGGCGCATTGATGGATGTGCACTGGAACGACATTCCCGCGGAGCGAAAGGAAGCGCTGAACCGCCAGCTGGATGCGATTTCGGCACGTCAGAAGAATTAGCTCAGCGATAAAACTCAACGTTTACAGGCATTACGAACGCCTGTTTGAGAAAATCCGCAGGTCGAGCAAAAACAAATGTTGACTCTCAAATGAGAATCGTTATGATTATCACAACTGGTCGCGAGATCAGCCGATAACTGAAAGACCATTGGTTCGGACTCTCAGATTATCTCCTCATCAGGCTAATCACGGTTATTTGACCCGGCTCTTGCCGGGTCTTTTTTTGCCTGTAAAACGCCTATAAAACCGTGAGGCTCAGCGCGCGATAATCAACGGATGCCCACGCTCCGGGTGCGGCTGCACCAACACATCCAGCCCAAACACAGCCTTGAGCGGCTCAGGTCGCAAGACGTGTGCGGGCGTATCCAACGCATGCGGACGCCCGCCTTCCAGCAGCAGAATGCGATCACAGTAACGCGCAGCCAGATTCAGGTCATGGAGGATCACCAGTACGGCCGCGCCTCGATCGGCAAAACTGCGAATAGCCTGCAAGGTCGTGTGCTGATGCAAAGGGTCAAGCATCGACGTCGGCTCATCCAGCAGCAACGTCTGCCCCGCCTCGCCCGGCCATAGTTGCGCCAATACCCGCGCCAGGTGCACACGTTGGCGCTCCCCGCCAGACAACGCCAAGTAGCTACGGCCGCTCAAATGGCTGATGTCCGCCGCCTGCAACGCCGCACGGATGATCTCGTCGTCACGCACGCGCCCGGTCTGATGCGGCAAACGCCCCATGCCGACAACTTCTTCAACGCGAAACGCAAAGTCCAGGGTCGAGGTTTGCGGCAATACCGCCAAGCGCTGGGCGCGCTGCGGGCCGGTCCAGCTCTTGAGCGCCTGCTCATCCAGCCACACCGCGCCCTGATCAGGGTGCAGCTCACCGCACAGCGCGCTGAGCAAGGTGCTTTTGCCAGCACCATTGGGGCCTAGCACGCCAAGTACCTGGCCCGGTAACAGGTCCAGGCTGACATCGGCCAACACAGTCTTGCGACCACGCCGGATCTGCAGCGCTTCCACTCGCAGCATCAGGCGCGTCCTCGCAACAACAGAAAAAGAAAAAACGGCGCACCGATAAACGCCGTAACAATGCCGATCGGCAACTCCGCGGGCGCCAAGGCCAGGCGCGCCACCAAATCTGCAAACAGCAACAAACTCGCGCCGGCCAGCACCGAGGCTGGCAACAGCACACGATGGTCGGGCCCGGCCAGCAACCGCACCAAGTGCGGGACCACCAGCCCGACAAACCCGATCATCCCCGCCGCCGCTACTGCCGCCCCCACGCCCAAAGCGGTGCAGAACACCAGCTCACGCTTGAGCCCTTCCACATCAATCCCCAGGTGGCTGGCCTCGGACTCACCCAGCAACAAGGCATTCAGCGCCTTGGCGCGGCGCGGCAACCAAAGCGCGACACCCGCGCTCACCAGCAGCAACGGCCACAACCGCGAGTAGCTCGCGCCATTGAGGCTGCCCAGGTTCCAGAACGTCAGGGTGCGCAGAGTGGCGTCGTCGGCCAAATAGGTAAACAGCCCGACCGCCGAGCTGGCGAGGGCCGTGAGCGCGATGCCGGCAAGCAGCATCGTCGCAACATTGGTCTGGCCGTTACGGCGCCCCAGGCGATAGACCAGCGCAGTCACTCCCAAACCACCGAGAAACGCACACAGCGACAGCAGGTAAGGCCCGAACGCATCCGGCAGTCCGCCAAAAAACGAACCCCCGACAATCGCAATCGCCGCCCCCAGCGCCGCGCCACTCGACACCCCGACCAGCCCGGGATCCGCCAGCGGATTACGGAACAACCCCTGCATCGCCACGCCCGACAACGCCAGCACGCCGCCGACCGCCAGGCCAAGCAATGTGCGCGGCAGGCGAATCTGCCCCAGGATCAATTCGGCCTGCTCCAGGCCATCGGCTGCAATCGGCACGCCCATCAAGCGCAACGCGGCCGTGAGTGTGTCCAGCAACGGCAGGCTGACCGGCCCCAAGGCTAATGAGAGCCAGATTGCCAATACACACAACAGCGCCAGCCCGATAAACAGTGTTTTCGGCTTAACCAGAGGGGTCATGGAGCAGGTTTAGCCTGGGACGGATAGAACCCGGCAGACAGTTGCACCAGGCTTTGCGGCACACGCGGGCCCAGGCCGCCCACCAGCAGGGTGGGGTCCAGCTCAAACACCCGGCCATTTTTGGCCGCCGGCGTTGAGGCCAAAATCGGGTTTTCCTTGAACAGCGCTGCGCGCGCTGCATCGCCGGTCAAGGCACGGTCAGCAAATACCAGCACATCAGGACTCAGCCCCGCCAACGACTCCACCGAGAAAGGTTTGTAGCCAGTATGGGTGGCCAAGTTGCGTCCGCCCGCCTGCTGCAACAGCCAATCGGCGGCGGTGTCTTTACCTGCGATCAGCGGCTTGCCGCCCGCATGACCGAGCACCAACAGCACACCCGGGGCTTTTTGCGTGGCCTGGGCCTGAGTGACCCAGCGCTTCTGCTGCTCGAGTGCTTGTTCATATCCGGTAAATAATTCGTTGGCTTTAGCCTCACTGCCCAGCAACTTGCCAAGGTGCTGCAAGTTGCCTTTCAGGGTTGGCAGGTCCGGCTCGGCCGAAAACATTTCCACCTGCACGCCGGCGCCGCGAATTTGCGCAAGTACCGGCGGCGGCCCCATTTCCTCGGTGCCGACCAGTATTTGCGGGCGAAGGCTGAGAATGCCTTCCGCCGACAACTGGCGCTGGTAACCTATGCTCGGCAAGGCCTTCAGCGATTCCGGGTGCTGGCTGGTAGTATCCACGCCCACCAGTTTCGATTCGCCGCCCAAGGCCGTCACCCATTCCGACAGTGCTCCACCGGCACTCACCCAGCGTTGCGGCAGTTCAGAGGCTTGCGCCCCGTGGTGGACCAGCAGAGAGGCAACAAACGCAATAGCGCTGGTACTCAGACGCATAACAGGGTTTCCTTCCAGGGGCGGGGCGAAGCCGGCATTTGATAATTGTTTGCATTTGAACGTCAAGGCACTTAAGGATTGAAATGAAGTTTCTCTGCACCTCCGACACCCTTGCAGCCAACAGCAGCCTCGGCTTCGAGATCGACGGTTGCAAACTGTTGGCCGTGCGCCGGGACGGCGTTGCCTACTTCTATATCAACCGTTGCCCCCATCGCGGCATCGCGCTGGAATGGCAACCCGATCAGTTCCTCGACACCAGCGCCAGCCTGATCCAGTGCGCCACTCACGGCGCGCTGTTCCTGATCGAAAGCGGCGAATGCATCGCCGGCCCCTGCGCGGGCCAGAGCCTCACCGCCCTGCCCGGCCGCGAAGACGCACAGGGCCTGTGGGTGCAACTCTAGTCGCTGATCAGTACATCCAAGCGACGTTCCACAACAATTTCCTCAGGCGTGACTCGCACACCGTAGGCCAATACCTCCACACCGGCGGCCTTGGCTTCACGCAATGCCGCAGCGTAACCGGCGTCGATTTCAACCGCCGGGCGCACCGCCTCGATCCCCGACAGGTTGACGCAATACAATTGCACCGCCCGCACCCCTTCACGTGCCAGGTGCGCCAACTCACGCAAGTGCTTGGCGCCGCGCTGGGTCACCGCATCGGGGAAGGCTGCCACCGCCGTGTCATCAAAGCCCAGGGTGACGCTTTTGACTTCGACAAACGCCGCGCCCTGCGGGTAATCGAGGCGAAAATCGATGCGGCTTTTTTCCTGGCCATAAGGCACTTCGCGCTTCAAGGCGGTAAACCCATTGAGCTCAGTGATCACCCCGGCGCGCAACGCCTCCTCGACCAGTTGGTTGGCGCGCGCCGTGTTGACGCACGCCAAACGCCCCTGCGGCGTTTCGGCAATTTCCCAGGTGCCGGGCAACTTGCGCTTGGGGTCCGTGGAGCGACTGAACCAGACTTGGCCGCCCTCCACCATGCAATTGAGCATCGAGCCGGTGTTCGGGCAGTGAATAGTCAGCAACTCGCCGGTAACGGTTTCGATATCGGTGAGAAAACGCTTGTAGCGGCGGATCAGCCGCGCTTCTTCGAGAGGAGGATGAAAACGCATCAGCCTTGCCAGCTCCGCAAACCACGGGCGATACGCTCTACCGCCTGTTGTAGCCGATCGATATTTTGCGTGTAGGCAAAACGCACATGGTGGCCGGCTTGATAGCGGCCAAAATCCAGCCCGGGCGTAAACGCCACGTGTTCGGTTTCGAGGAAATGCCGACAGAACGCGAAGGCATCACCGCCGAACGCGCTGATATCGGCATACAAATAGAATGCCCCTTCCGGCTCTACGGCGATCCCGAATCCAAGTTCGCGCAGGGCCGGCAGCAGGAAATCCCTACGGCGACCGAATTCGGCGCGGCGCTGCTCCAGAATGCTCAACGTTTGCGGGGTAAAACACGCCAGTGCCGCGTACTGGGCCATGCTCGGCGCGCTGATGTAGAGGTTTTGCGCGAGCTTTTCCAATTCACCCACCGCCGCGGGCGGCGCCACCAGCCAACCGAGGCGCCAGCCAGTCATGCCGAAATACTTCGAAAAACTATTCAGGACGAACGCGTCGTCGTCCACTTCCAGCACGCTGGCGGCATCGGTGCCGTACGTGAGGCCATGATAGATCTCGTCCACCACCAAGTGGCCGTCGCGCGCCTTGATTGCACTGGACAACCCTGCCAACTCGTCGCGCGTAAGGATCGTGCCGGTGGGGTTGGCCGGGGAAGCGACCAACGCGCCCACGCTGTACTGGTCCCAATGTTTGGCCACCAACTCGGCGGTCAATTGGTAGCGCACATCCGGGCCAACCGGCACCAGCTGCGCCGCGCCTTCCACCAAGCGCAGAAAATGTCGGTTGCACGGATAGCCCGGGTCGGCGAGCAACCAATGTTTGCCCGGATCGACCAGCAGGCTGCTCGCCAGCAGCAACGCACCGGAACCACCGGGAGTGATCAGAATGCGCTCAGGATCGATGTTCAGCCCGTAACGCTGCTGGTAGAAACCGCTGATGGCCTCGCGCAACTCCGGCAACCCGCGCGCTGCGGTGTAGCGGGTCTTGCCGTTGGCCAGCGCCGCCTGGCCGGCCTGGATGATGGGCTCGGCCGTGGTGAAATCCGGCTCGCCGATTTCCAGGTGGATCACGTCATGGCCGGCTGCCTGCAGCTCATTGGCTCGCGCCAGCAGCGCCATGACATGAAAAGGTTCGATGGCGCGACTGCGCGCACTGTAGGGCTGAGCCATTAGCCTTCCTTAACGGTGAGGACAAAATCAGGATTCTACCGAACCCTCGCGGTAAAACATGCTCTATTGCCTGCTCGGCCGTCCATGACGAACCGAGCAAGCGCTTGCAAAACGACTAAAATCAACATTCGAGACACGCTATACCCAGCCATGGCGGGCTGTTGCAGTTTGCACCCCCGCCAAGTTGGGCCTCGACAACCGGGAGTGGCGCACCCCGAATCTATCTGGTAAGTTCGCCCGCTTGCAGCCGCAGGGCCGGCAGGTGTCGGTGACGTTGCAATCCTGCGCAATGGATTAGAAGAGTGAGAGGCGGTCTATTCATGTCCACCCAAGCAAAGCAACAGCAGCAGAGCCTCAGTGGCTTCACACCTTACGTCGAAACGAAAGGTGAGGAGTACATGGGCAAGCCCATGCGCCAGCACTTCACCAAGATCCTGCAAAAGTGGAAGCAGGACTTGATGCAAGAGGTCGACCGCACCGTTGACCACATGAAGGACGAAGCCGCCAACTTCCCGGACCCGGCAGACCGTGCCAGCCAGGAAGAGGAATTCGCCCTCGAACTGCGCGCCCGTGATCGTGAACGCAAGCTGATCAAGAAAATCGACAAAACGCTGCAACTGATCGAAGACGAGGAATATGGCTGGTGCGAATCCTGCGGCGTCGAGATTGGTATTCGCCGCCTGGAAGCCCGCCCAACCGCGGACCTGTGCGTAGACTGCAAAACCTTGGCTGAAATCAAGGAAAAACAGGTCGGCAAATAATCCTGCCGGGCTGAACGAATGGGGCGTGCAAACGCCCCATTTTTGTTTCTGGCGTTTACCGATTTTCCAGTAGTATCCGGCCCATGACAGCCTCTACCTATATCGGGCGTTTCGCCCCCACGCCCAGCGGCCATTTGCATTTCGGCTCGCTGGTTGCCGCCCTCGCCTCCTACCTCGATGCCCGCGCCAATCACGGCCGCTGGCTGATGCGCATGGAAGACCTCGACCCGCCGCGTGAAGAACCCGGCGCCCAGACGGCGATCCTGCACGCCCTGGAAAGCTACGGCTTCGAGTGGGATGGCGAACTGGTCCGACAAAGCGAGCGGCATGATGCCTACGCCAAAGTCCTCGACGGCCTATTCAACCACGGCCTGGCCTACGCCTGCACATGCTCGCGCAAACAGCTGGAGCCCTACCACGGGATTTACCCGGGTTTATGCCGCAATGCCGGGCACGATCAGCACCACGCGGCCATTCGCCTGCGCGTACCCGAGCTGGAATACCACTTTACCGACCGCGTACAGGGCGAATTCCGACAGCACCTGGGCCGCGACGCAGGCGATTTCGTCATCCGTCGCCGCGACGGCTTGTATGCCTATCAATTGGCCGTCGTGCTCGACGACGCCTGGCAAGGCGTAACCGACATCGTGCGCGGCGCCGACCTGCTCGATTCCACGCCACGCCAGCTCTACCTTCAAGAACTGCTGGGCCTGCGCCAGCCGCGCTACCTGCACGTGCCGTTGATCGTGCAGCCGGACGGTAACAAGTTGGGCAAAACCTACCGTTCCCCGCCGTTGACACCGGACCAGGCCACGCCTTTGCTGTTAAGGGCATTGCGCGCCCTCGGCCAGCCCGCCGGAGCTGAACTGCTGCACGCCAGCCCACGGGAACTGCTCGATTGGGGCATTGCGCACTGGGATGCAACCCTGATCCCGCGCACACTCACGCTGGCCGAAGCGCAATTGCGCTGAAGGCGCTTGCAGCTTGCCAGCCATCCGTTACCATCGCGGCAGTTTTTTAATCAGAGGCCAATATGTACATCTATCGATTGGTCCTGCTGCTGGTCGTCGGGATCTACCTGTTTTCCCCCGCCATCATGGATTGGTGGATCGACGCCACGGGCGCCTGGTATCGCCCTTATCTGCTGTGGCTGATCCTGATCGTCGTGACCTTCATCCTGCAGAGCCAAAAAGATGCCGATGAGCTTTAGCCTCACCCAGATGCTGCTGATCAGCGCCGCCTACCTGGCCGCGCTGTTCGCCGTGGCCTGGATCAGTGAGCGCGGAATGATTCCGCGGGCGATCATTCGCCATCCGTTGACCTACACCTTGTCCTTGGGCGTTTACGCCAGCGCCTGGGCGTTTTATGGCACCGTGGGCCTGGCCTATCAGTACGGCTACGGCTTTCTGTCCAGTTACCTTGGGGTGTCCGGCGCGTTCCTGCTGGCGCCGGTGTTGCTGTACCCGATCCTGAAAATCACCCGTACCTACCAGCTTTCATCCCTGGCAGACCTGTTTGCCTTCCGCTTTCGCAGCACCTGGGCTGGCGCGCTGACCACGATTTTCATGCTGCTCGGCGTGTTGCCGCTGCTGGCCTTGCAGATCCAGGCCGTGGCAGATTCCATCAGCATCCTGACCCGTGAGCCCGTGCAACATCGCGTCGCCCTGGCCTTTTGCGCGCTGATCACCCTGTTCACGATTTTCTTCGGTTCGCGCCATATCGCCACCCGTGAAAAACACGAGGGCCTGGTGTTTGCGATTGCCTTTGAGTCGGTGATCAAGCTGATCGCCATCGGCGGCGTCGGCCTGTATGCGCTGTATGGCGTGTTCGACGGCCCGCAACAGCTGGAGCTGTGGCTGCTGCAAAACCAGACCGCCCTCGCCGCCCTGCACACGCCGCTGCAGGAAGGCCCATGGCGCACGCTGTTGCTGGTGTTCTTCGCTTCGGCGATTGTGATGCCGCACATGTACCACATGACCTTCACCGAGAACCTCAATCCGCGCTCATTAGTGAGTGCAAGCTGGGGCTTGCCGCTGTTCCTGCTGCTGATGAGCCTGGCGGTGCCGCTGATCCTGTGGGCCGGCCTCAAGCTGGGCGCAACCACCAATCCGGAATACTTCACCCTCGGCGTCGGTATTGCCGCCAACAGCAAATCCCTGGCGTTGCTGGCGTACGTCGGCGGTTTGTCGGCGGCCAGCGGCTTGATCATCGTGACCACGCTGGCGCTGTCGGGCATGGCGCTCAACCACCTGGTGCTGCCGCTGTATCAGCCGCCGGCCGAAGGCAACATCTACCGCTGGCTGAAGTGGACGCGCCGCGCGCTGATCGTTGCGATCATCATGGCCGGTTATGGCTTCTACCTGTTGCTGGGCGCCGGGCAAGATCTTGCCAACCTCGGCATTGTTGCGTTCGTTGCCACCTTGCAGTTCCTGCCGGGCGTGTTGTCGGTGCTGTACTGGCCGACCGCTAATCGCCGCGGATTTATCGCCGGCCTGCTGGCGGGGATTCTGGTGTGGATCGTTACCATGCTGTTGCCGCTGGTCGGCAACCTGCAGGGTTTCTACATTCCGTTGCTGAACATGATTTACGTGCTGGACGACACCAGTTGGCACATGGCCGCCATCGCTTCATTGGCTGCCAACGTCTTGATGTTCACCTTGATCTCGCTGTTCACCAACGCCAGCCCCGAAGAAACCAGCGCCGCCGAAGCCTGCGCGGTGGACAACGTACGCCGCCCGCAACGCCGCGAGCTGCATGCCGCCTCACCCCAGGAGTTCGCCACGCAACTGGCCAAGCCGCTGGGTGCGAAAGCCGCGCAAAAGGAAGTCGAACAGGCACTGCGCGACCTCTACCTGCCGTTCGACGAGCGCCGCCCGTATGCGCTGCGACGCTTGCGTGACCGTATCGAGGCCAACCTGTCCGGGCTGATGGGGCCAAGCGTGTCCCAGGACATGGTCGAAACGTTCTTGCCCTACAAGGCTGGCGGCGAAAACTACGTCACCGAAGACATCCATTTCATCGAGAGCCGGCTGGAGGATTACCACTCGCGCCTCACCGGCCTTGCCGCCGAACTCGACGCCCTGCGCCGCTACCACCGCCAAACCCTGCAGGAACTGCCGATGGGCGTGTGCTCCCTGGCCAAGGATCAAGAGATCCTGATGTGGAACAAGGCCATGGAAGAATTGACCGGCATCGCCGCCCAGCGGGTAGTGGGTTCGCGCCTGAACACCCTGGGCGATCCGTGGAAAGAACTGCTGCAGGGCTTTATCAACCTGCCCGACGAGCATTTGCACAAGCAGCACTTGGCACTCGACGGCCAGACGCGGTGGCTCAACCTGCACAAAGCGGCGATCGACGAACCGCTGGCACCCGGCAACAGCGGCCTGGTGCTGCTGGTGGAAGACTTGACCGACACGCAAATGCTCGAAGACAAGCTGGTGCACTCAGAGCGCCTGGCCAGCATTGGTCGTTTGGCGGCAGGCGTGGCCCACGAGATTGGCAACCCGATCACCGGTATCGCCTGCCTGGCGCAGAACCTGCGGGAAGAGCGCGAAGAGGACGGCGAAATCACCGAAATCAGCGGGCAGATCCTTGAGCAGACCAAGCGCGTTTCACGCATCGTGCAGTCGTTGATGAGCTTCGCCCATGCCGGCGCTCATCAGAATCAGGACGAGGCCGTGTGCCTGGCCGAAGTCGCGCAGGATGCCATTGGGCTGCTGGCCTTGAACCGGCGCAATTTCGAAGTACAGTTCTTCAATCTGTGCGACCCGGACCACTGGGTCGACGGCGATTCCCAACGCTTGGCGCAGGTGTTGATCAACTTGCTGTCCAACGCCCGTGACGCGTCCCCGCCGCACAGCGCGGTACGCGTCAAGAGCGAGGCTTTCGAGCACACGGTCGATCTGATCGTGGAGGATGAAGGCAGCGGTATTCCACAGAACATCATGGACCGATTGTTCGAACCTTTCTTCACCACCAAGGACCCGGGTGAAGGTACCGGTCTGGGCCTTGCACTGGTCTATTCCATCGTTGAAGAGCATTATGGACAAATCACCATCGACAGCCCGGCTGACACCGAAAGCCAACGCGGCACCCGTATTCGGGTGACCTTGCCGCGTCATGTCGAAGCGACGTCCGCTGTGAACTGAGACCGTCGAGAGAATTGAATCAATGCCGCACATTTTGATCGTCGAAGACGAAACAATTATCCGCTCTGCCTTGCGTCGCCTGCTTGAACGTAATCAGTATCAGGTCAGCGAAGCCGGCTCGGTGCAGGAAGCCCAAGAGCGATTCAGCATTCCCACGTTCGACCTGATTGTCAGCGACCTGCGTTTGCCGGGCGCGCCAGGCACCGAGCTGATCAAGCTTGGCCAGGGCACGCCGGTGCTGATCATGACCAGTTACGCCAGCCTGCGTTCGGCGGTGGACTCGATGAAGATGGGCGCGGTGGATTACATCGCCAAGCCTTTCGACCACGACGAAATGCTGCAGGCCGTGGCCCGCATTCTGCGCGACCGTCAGTCGGCCAGCAGCGCGCCCGCCGAACAGCGCCCCGCCGGCAAGACCGCGAGCGGTGCGGACAAGCCCGGCGTCAACAACAGCAATGGCGAAATCGGCATTATCGGCTCCTGCCCACCGATGCAGGACCTGTACAGCAAGATTCGCAAAGTCGCGCCCACCGACTCCAATGTATTGATTCAGGGCGAGTCGGGCACCGGTAAAGAACTGGTCGCCCGTGCCCTGCACAACCTGTCCAAACGCGCCAAGGCCCCCATGATTTCGGTGAACTGTGCGGCGATCCCTGAATCGCTGATTGAGTCCGAACTGTTCGGCCACGAAAAAGGCGCGTTTACCGGCGCCAGCGCCGGGCGTGCGGGCCTGGTCGAAGCGGCGGACGGCGGCACCTTGTTCCTCGACGAAATCGGCGAACTGCCGCTGGAAGCCCAGGCGCGCTTGCTGCGCGTGTTGCAGGAAGGCGAAATTCGCCGTGTAGGTTCGGTGCAATCGCAAAAGGTCGATGTTCGCCTGATCGCCGCGACCCACCGCGACCTCAAGAGCCTGGCCAAGATCGGCCAGTTCCGTGAAGACTTGTATTACCGCCTGCACGTGATCGCCCTCAAGCTGCCGGCCCTGCGTGAGCGTGGTGCCGACGTCAACGAAATCGCCAGCGCCTTCCTGCTGCGCCAGAGCGCGCGGATCAACCGTACCGACCTCAAGTTTGCCCCGGACGCCGAGCAGGCGATTCGTCACTATTCGTGGCCGGGTAACGTGCGAGAGCTGGAGAACGCGGTCGAGCGCGCGGTGATTCTGTCGGAGAGCCCGGAGATTTCTGCCGAGCTGCTGGGCATCGACATCGAGTTGAGTGACCTGGAAGACGACGACTTCATCGGCCTGGCCCCACAACAGGGCGGCGGTAGCAATACCAGCCACGAGCCGACGGAAGATTTGTCACTGGAAGATTACTTCCAGCATTTCGTTCTTGAGCACCAGGACCACATGACCGAGACCGAGCTGGCGCGCAAGCTGGGCGTGAGCCGCAAGTGCCTGTGGGAACGGCGCCAGCGCCTGGGCATTCCGCGTCGCAAAACCGGCGTGGCCAGCGAGAGTTGAGGGGGCGCCCCCACAGGTAACACCCTCAGATGTGAAAAAACTGTTACCGCTGAATTTTCACGTAACAAAAGCCGGGGCTTACGGTAACGAAGCCCCGGCTTTTTTTCGCCCCCGAAAACGCCGAAAGCGCCTCAACCCCCCGGTTTTGCTGGACGGCACAAAAGTTGGCACGCACCCTGCTATATGCTTAGTACAAAAACAATAACAAGCTCAGTACCCGACAATAAAAATAAGACGTATCGACTCACGCACAATAAAAACAACACGGCGGAGGCGCAGCTAACTGATTCTTTTGGAGAGGCGTTGCATTTGGGGCTTGCCCCGCAACCAGGCCGAGAACAACAAAAACTGCCCTAAGGCAGAGCCTGAACTGGTTGGATCGTAGATCAGCAACACAGCGACCAAAGCAATCCGTTTGCTCTTGACTCCCGATTGGGAGTGTCATGAAGGTGAAGCTTCATGGCGAGGGCGATCAACAAAAACAAGAAGCCCGAAATCAATAATAAAAATAGAGCACGCAACTACTTCTGGGGGAGCTTCGGCTCCCCTTGTAGTTTCCGGCATTTGGCCGGTTCTCCTGTCTTTTAAGCTTATGGCGCAAGGCCTGCAGCTTGTTCCTACACCATCCCTCGACTAAATGCTAGAATCCCCGCCCATCATGCGGTCATTCTTCGTTATGGCCGAACATTCCTTCAAACAGTGCATCCCATGCTGAAGAAGTTGTTCCAGTCATTCCGTTCTCCCTTGCGTCGTACGCAACACATTCGCAGCACGCCTGAAGTGCTTAACAGCAATCAGCATTCATTGCAGCGTGCTCAATTCAGCCGCTATGCGGTGAACATCGTCGAACGTTTGCAGGACGCCGGCTACCAGGCTTATCTGGTGGGCGGCTGTGTACGTGACATGATGCTCAATATCACGCCCAAGGATTTCGACGTCGCCACCAGCGCCACGCCCGAGCAAGTGCGTGCCGAATTTCGCAACGCGCGAATCATCGGTCGCCGGTTCAAGTTGGTGCATATCCACTTCGGCCGCGAAATCATCGAGGTCGCCACGTTCCGCGCCGGCCACCCGCAAAACGATGAAGAGGAAGACACCAACCAGTCTTCCCGCAACGAGAGCGGCCGCATCCTGCGCGACAACGTCTATGGCACCCTGGAAGAAGACGCGCAACGCCGCGACTTCACCATCAACGCCTTGTATTACGACCCGGTCAGCGAGCGCATCCTCGATTACGCCAATGGCGTACACGACATTCGTAACAATCTGATCCGTTTGATCGGCGACCCGACGCAGCGCTACCAGGAAGACCCGGTGCGCATGCTGCGAGCCGTGCGTTTTGCCGCCAAGCTGAATTTCGGTATCGAGAAACACACGGCCGCGCCGATTCGCGACCTGGCGCCCATGCTGCGGGAAATTCCTTCGGCACGCCTGTTCGAGGAAGTGCTCAAGCTGTTCCTCTCGGGGTACGCCGCCGACACTTTCGAAATGCTCGTCGACCTGCAGTTGTTCGACCCACTGTTCCCGGCCAGCGCCGAGGCTCTGGAATACAACCCGACGTACACCCACACGCTGATCAGCGAAGCCTTGATCAATACCGACCTGCGCATCAAACAGAACAAACCGGTGACCCCGGCGTTCCTGTTTGCCGCCCTGTTGTGGCCGGCCCTGCCCAAACGCGTACTGCGCCTGCAGGACCGTGGCATGCCGCCGATTCCTGCCATGCAGGAAGCTGCGCACGAGCTGATCGCCGAGCAATGCCAACGCATCGCCATTCCGAAACGTTTCACCCTGCCGATCCGCGAGATCTGGGACATGCAGGAGCGCCTGCCACGGCGCAGCGGCAAACGCGCCGACCTGCTGCTGGACAACCCGCGCTTCCGTGCTGGCTACGACTTCCTGCTGCTGCGCGAAAGCGCCGGCGAGCAAACCGACGGCCTGGGCGAATGGTGGACCGACTACCAGGACGCCAACGACAGCCAGCGCCGCGACATGATTCGTGACCTTGGCAGCAAAGGTGATGGCGCCAGCGATGGGCCGAAGAAGCGTCGTCGCAGCTCCAGCAAGCGCAAACGCACGTCTGCCGATGCCTCGGGCGCTGCAGGCGAATAAACGTGGAACGTATCTACATCGGTATGGGCAGCAACCTCGCTGCCCCGGACCAGCAATTGCGCAGCGCCATTGCGGCGTTGGCGTTATTGCCAGGCACCGCCCTCGTCGGTGTGTCCGACTTCTATCAGAGTGACTCCCTGCTCCCCGGTCAGCCGCGCTATACCAATGCGGTCGCGGCCTTGGACAGCAGCCTTGCGCCACTGGCGCTGCTCGATGCACTGCAAGCCATCGAAAACGGCCAGGGCCGCGAACGTCTCGAGCGTTGGGGCCCGCGTACGCTGGATCTGGATATCCTGCTGTTTGGTGATCGCCTGATCGACGAGCCGCGCCTCAAAGTGCCTCACTACCAGATGCACCTGCGCGCGTTCGTGCTGTACCCGCTGGCCGAACTGGCTCCCGCCGAGCTGCAACTGCCCGACGGCCGAACGCTCGCAGAGCTGTTGAAGGCCTGCCCGTTTGTCGGCCTGGAACGGCTTTCTACCGTCTGATGCAGCCCCTGTGGGAAAACGAGCTTGCTCGCGAATGCGGTGAACCAGTACCCACCGCATTCGCGAGCAAGCCCGCTCCCACATTTGATCTCGCAGGCCATCAAAAGCGGTCTTCTACGTGCTGAATCGCGTCAGTAACAGCGGTAACACCGCCATCGTAACAATGCGGTAACACATCCAATTGACTTCCCGAGTCCTCATCACGACTATAGGCGTCCCGCTGCCGCCAACCCGGCGCTGAAGGGCGCAATCCAGGCCTTATAAGCACTGCTCTCAAGACGGTGCGCCTGTATAAACGAAGACTCACGCGCGTTACTCGCTGTTTCCAAGCGCCTGAACGAGGACCCTTTTCATGCCAGACATTACCCTGACCACCTTGCAGAGTCTCAAGCTCAAAGGTGAAAAAATCACCATGCTGACGTGCTACGACGCCACCTTCGCCCACGCCAGTTGCCAGGCCGGTGTCGAAGTGCTGTTGATAGGCGACTCGCTGGGCATGGTTCTTCAAGGGAATGACAGCACCCTGCCCGTCACCACCGATGAACTCGCCTACCACACCGCCAGCGTCAAGCGCGGTAACGATGGCGCTTTCATCATCGCCGACCTGCCGTTCATGGGTTACGCCACGCTGGAACAGACCTTTCAGAACGCCGGCAAACTGATGCAGGCCGGCGCGCACATGATCAAGGTCGAAGGCGCCGTATGGCTGGCCGAGTCGATCCGCCTGCTGGCCGAGCGCGGTGTGCCGGTGTGCGTGCACATGGGCCTGACGCCACAGTCAGTGAACATCCTCGGTGGTTACAAGGTACAAGGCCGCAATGAAGCCCAGGCGCGTCAGATGCGCGCGGATGCCATCGCCCTGGAACAGGCCGGTGCCGCGATGATCCTGCTCGAATGCGTACCGAGCGAATTGGCGGCAGAGATCACCCAGGCAGTCAAAGTGCCGGTAATCGGCATTGGCGCGGGCTCTGCCACAGACGGCCAGGTTCTGGTCTTGCATGACATGCTCGGCCTGTCGCTGACCGGGCGTGCACCCAAGTTCGTGAAAAACTTCATGGCAGGTAAAGACAGCATCCAGGCCGCGTTGAGCGCTTACGTCGACGAAGTCAAAGCCGTTACTTTCCCAGGCGCCGAACACGGATTCTCTGCATGAACACCGTTAAAACCGTACGAGAACTGCGCGCTGCAGTTGCCCACGCGCGCAGTGCCGGCAAGCGCATTGGCTTTGTGCCCACCATGGGCAACCTGCACAGCGGCCACGCCACCCTGGTGACCAAGGCCGCCCAGCAATCGGATTTCGTAGTGGCGAGTATCTTCGTCAACCCGTTGCAGTTCGGTGCCGGCGAAGACCTGGACAAATACCCTCGCACCCTGGCTGCCGATCAGGAAAAACTGCTGCAGGCCGGTTGCAACCTGCTGTTCGCGCCCACCGTCGAAGAAATGTACCCCGGCGGCATGACCGGCCAGACCCGCGTCAGCGTCCCGCAACTGTCCGAAGGCCTCTGCGGCGCCAGCCGCCCCGGGCACTTCGAAGGTGTCGCGACGGTGGTCAGCAAGCTGTTCAACATGGTCCAACCGGATATGGCCGTGTTTGGCCAGAAGGACTATCAGCAACTGGCAGTGATTCGCGCCATGGTGCATGACCTGAACATGCCCATCCAGATCATCGGCGAGCCCACCGTGCGTGCCGCTGACGGTCTCGCGCTGTCCTCGCGCAACGGCTACCTCAGCGAAGAGCAACGCGCCATCGCGCCGGTGCTGTACCGCAGCCTCAGCCAGATTGCCGCCGCCATCAAAGGCGGCGACCACGATTTCGCCAAGCTGCGTGCCGAGCAGATCCAGCAGATCGAAGCGGCCGGATTGCGCATGGATTACCTGGAAGTGCGCCAAGGTGTGCACCTGCGTCCCGCCACGCCAGAGGATCGCGATGTAGTGATCCTGGTGGCCGCGTACTTGGGCGCCACACGCCTGATCGACAACCTGCACCTGACCCTGGCCTGACCCCGCTTTTTCTCCGTCAAAAAAGCGTGTTTGTTGCCCTCCCCGCTGTGCCGGTATAAAAAAGTACCGGCTACAGCGCAGACAAAGCCAAGACATATCGACACGCTAGGTTTAATGTAAACGCCCTGTGCCATTGTTGGCGCTGACCGGAACCCAACGCCTGATGAAAGACTGGACGTTCCGGATTTAGAAGTGTCCTAAAGGCAAGTCCCCGTAATAAAAAGGAAACCCGCAGCGATGGCGTATTACCGCACTCCTCATGACGTTACCGCTCTGCCCGCTTGGCAAGCGCTCGATAAACATCGCCAAGCCATGCAGGATTTCAGCATGCGCGACGCATTCAATGCCGATCCCCAGCGCTTTTCCCAATTCACCTTGAGCAGCTGCGGGCTTTTCCTCGATTACTCGAAAAACCTCATCACTGCCCAAACGCGCGCCTTGCTTGTCGACCTGGCCAATGAAGTCGGCCTTAAAGACGCGATCAACGCGCTCTACGCTGGCGAGCCGGTCAACTCCTCCGAAGGCCGTCCGGCCCTGCACACCGCACTGCGTCGCCCGGTTGGCGACAAGTTGTCGGTCAACGGCGTGAACATCATGCCGGATGTGCACAAGGTGCTGAACCAGATCACTGACCTGGTCGGCCGCATCCATGATGGCCTGTGGCGCGGTTACACCGAGAAGCCGATCACCGACGTGGTGAACATCGGCATCGGTGGCTCGTTCCTCGGCCCGGAGCTGGTCTCCGAAGCGCTGTTGTCCTACGCCCACAAAGGCGTGCGCTGCCACTACCTGGCGAACATTGACGGCAGCGAGTTCCACGAGCTGACCCAGAAGCTGCGCGCCGAGACCACGCTGTTTATCGTCTCGTCAAAATCCTTCAACACCCTGGAAACCCTGAAAAACGCCCAGGCCGCCCGTGCCTGGTACCTGGCCCAGGGTGGCTCGGAAGCCGAGCTGTATCGCCACTTCATCGCCGTCTCGAGCAACAACGCCGCGGCCGTGGCCTTCGGTATCCGCGAAGAAAACATCTTCCCGATGTGGGACTGGGTGGGCGGGCGTTACTCGCTGTGGTCGGCCATCGGCTTGCCGATTGCCCTGGCGATCGGCATGTCCAACTTCAAGGAACTGCTGTCCGGTGCCTACACCATGGACCAGCATTTCCAGAACGCCCCATTCGAAGCCAACATGCCCGTGCTGCTGGGTCTGCTGGGCGTGTGGTACGGCAACTTCTGGGGTGCGCAGAGCCACGCGATCCTGCCGTACGACCACTACCTGCGCAACATCACCAAACACTTGCAACAGTTGGACATGGAATCCAACGGCAAGAGTGTGCGCCAGGACGGTACGCCAGTGTCCACCGATACCGGCCCGGTCATCTGGGGCGGCGTAGGGTGCAACGGCCAGCACGCCTACCACCAGTTGCTGCACCAGGGGACCCAACTGATTCCGGCCGACTTCATTGTGCCGATTGTCAGCTTCAACCCGGTGTCCGACCACCATCAGTGGCTGTACGCCAACTGCCTGTCGCAAAGCCAGGCACTGATGCTCGGCAAAACCCGCAGCGAAGCCGAAGCCGAGTTGCGTGAGAAAGGCGTTGCCGAAGCCGAAGTGCAGAAGCTGGCCCCGCACAAGGTCATCCCAGGCAACCGTCCGAGCAACACCATTGTGGTTGAACGCATCAGCCCGCGCCGCCTGGGCGCACTGGTAGCTATGTATGAACACAAAGTGTTTGTACAAAGCGTGGTCTGGGGTATCAACGCCTTCGACCAATGGGGCGTGGAGTTGGGCAAAGAGCTGGGCAAGGGCGTGTATAACCGTCTGACCGGCGCCGAAGAAACCTCGGCCGAGGATGCTTCGACCCAAGGCCTGATCAACTACTTCCGCGGTCGTCACCGCGGCTGAAGCCGGTACACCAAGGCCAACGTCCGTTTGGACGTTGGCCTTGAACCCTCCCCCCACTGCGTGCATCTTTATGACTTGTCGCCAAAACAAGAATAAGGACCGCTCATGTTCGATATCAGCACATTCCCCAACGCCGATGCCGTCCGCCAGGCCGCGCAGCTCAGTCAAGCCGACTACCAGCGCCTCTATCGCCAATCCATCGAGCAACCCGACACTTTTTGGGCAGAACAGGCCAACAGCTTTCTCGACTGGATCAAACCCTGGCACACCGTCCAGCATTCAGACATTCACACCGGCGCCGCCCAATGGTTTGCCGGCGGCCAACTGAACGTCAGCTACAACTGCATCGACCGTCATTTGGCGCAACGCGCCGACCAGCCTGCCTTCATCTGGGAAGGCGACGATCCGACACGGTCTGCAAAAATCACCTACCGCCAACTCCATCAAAACGTCAGCCGCCTGGCCAATGTGTTGAAAAGCCGTGGCGTGAAAAAAGGCGACCGCGTGTGCATCTACATGCCGATGATCCCGGAAGCCGCCTACGCAATGCTGGCCTGCACACGCATTGGCGCGGTGCACTCGGTGGTCTTTGGCGGGTTCTCCCCGGACGCCCTGCGTGACCGTATTCTCGACGCCGACTGCCGCACCGTGATCACCGCCGATGAAGGCGTGCGCGGCGGTAAACCGGTGGCGCTGAAAAAGAACGTCGACAAGGCCCTGGCCAGCTGCCCGAACGTCAGCACAGTGCTGGTGGTGGAGCGCACCGGCGCTGACCTTGCCTGGCTCGAAGGCCGCGACCTCAAGTACCAGCAAGCGCTGGATGCCGCCAGCGACGACTGCCCGCCCGAGCCCATGGACGCCGAAGACCCGCTGTTCATCCTCTATACCTCCGGCAGCACCGGCAAACCCAAAGGCGTGCTGCACACAACCGGCGGCTACCTGCTGCAAGCGGCGATGACCTTCAAGTACGTGCTCGACTACCGCGACGGCGAAGTGTTCTGGTGCACCGCCGACGTGGGTTGGGTGACCGGCCACAGCTACATCGTGTACGGCCCGCTGGCCAATGGCGCCACTTCGCTGATGTTCGAAGGCGTGCCGAGCTACCCGGACAGCTCGCGCTTCTGGCAGGTGATCGACAAACATCAGGTGAACATCTTCTACACCGCGCCCACCGCCCTGCGTGCCCTGATGCGTGAGGGTCACGGACCACTGGAGAATACCTCCCGTGCCAGCCTGCGCCTGCTGGGCAGTGTCGGCGAACCGATCAACCCCGAAGCCTGGGACTGGTACTTCAACGCCGTCGGTGAACAACGCTGCCCAATTGTCGATACGTGGTGGCAGACCGAAACCGGCGGCATCATGCTCAGCCCCCTGGTCAGCGCCCAGCGGATCAAGCCCGGCTGCGCAACCCAGCCGATGTTTGGCGTGCAGCCGGTGCTGTTGGATGAGCAAGGCAAGCCAATCAACGGCGCCGGCAGTGGCGTGCTGGCGATCAAGGCCAGTTGGCCTGGGCAGATTCGCAGCGTCTACGGCGACCCGCAGCGCATGATCGACACCTATTTCAAACCCTACCCGGGCTACTACTTCACGGGCGACGGCGCACGCCGCGATGAAGACGGCGACTACTGGATCACCGGGCGCATCGACGATGTGATCAACGTGTCCGGCCACCGCATCGGCACTGCCGAGGTGGAAAGCGCGCTGGTGCTGCATGACCAAGTGGCCGAAGCCGCCGTGGTGGGCTATCCCCACGACGTCAAAGGCCAGGGAATTTATGCCTTCGTCACGCCCATGAATGGCGTTGAACCCAGCGATGCGTTGAAGAAAAACCTGCTTGAGCTGGTCAGCAAGGAAATCGGCAGCTTTGCCAAGCCGGAACTGATCCAATGGGCGCCGGCCTTGCCGAAAACCCGCTCCGGCAAGATCATGCGGCGGATTCTGCGCAAAATCGCCTGCAACGAACTGGACAGCCTGGGTGACACCTCGACCCTGGCCGACCCCAGCGTCGTGGATGGCCTGATCGACAAACGCCTGAACCGCTAGGAACCCTCGAGTCGCCATGGAATTTATCCGCAGCCGTATCGAAACCCAGCTGATGAGCCTCACCGGCCTGTCGCTGGGCCAGCTGGACCTGGAAAACCCCAAGGGCGATCCAGGCCTGTTCGGGCCGGACTCGATCAGTTGGCAAGTCCATGGCGATTTCAGCAGCATGTTGATTGGTGGCATCAGCGCCTTGATGCTGCAAGCCTTGCACCCGTTGGCCCTGGCGGGTGTGTGGGACCACTCGAATTTTCGCCAGGACATGCTCGGGCGTTTGCGGCGCACCTCGCAGTTCATTTCCGGGACCACGTTCGGCTCGCGCAAAGACGCCGAATGGCTGATCGAAAAAGTGCGCACCATTCACCTGCAAGTGACGGGGCACGCCCCGGACGGGAGACCTTACGCGGCCAGCGATCCGGCGTTGCTGACGTGGGTGCATGTGGCGGAGGTCAGCAACTTCCTCGCGGCCCACCTGCGTTACTGCAACCCGCGCCTTTCGGGTCGGGATCAGGACCGCTACTACAGTGAAATTGCGTTGGTGGCCGAACGCTTGGGCGCGCGGCATGTTCCGCGTTCACGGCAGGAAATTTCGGATTACCTGGCGCGCATTCGTCCGCAACTGCTGTGCGACGAGCGCAGCCGCGAAGTATTGCGTCTGCTGCTCAATGCACCGTCACCCAGCACGCTGGCCAAACCTTTTGGTGCGCTGATGATGCAGGCCGGGATCGACTTGCTGCCCGACTGGGCGAGCAGCCTGCTCGAGCAACACCAAAGCCCGCTGCAACGGCAAATGATCCGCGCCGGGGTCAAGCGCAGTGCGCCGTTGCTGCGCTGGGCGATGCGCAATGGCTCGGTGCAGCGTGCCCATCGGCGGATGGGGTTGATGTAGGCCGGCGCCTATAGCTGTTAAACTCCGCGCCCCATTTACAGCAAGGCGCGCTCCATGACTTCCTTGAATCAGGCGCTGCGCGCCGCCCTCGATTACCGCCAAGACCTGATCCACGAGTTGCATGCCCAAGGCACTGACTGCTACCGCTTGTTTCATGGCAGCCAGGAAGGCGCCGGCGGCCTGACTCTCGACCGTTACGGCCCACAGTTGCTGGTGCAGAGTTTCCACCAATCCCTGGAAACAGCCGATCTTTTGGACCTGCACCAGTTGATCAACCAGTTCATGGGCCTGGAATTGCTGCTGGTCTACAACGACCGCTCCCGCGGCAACTCGCGGATCGACCGTGAAGACACGGTGTACCGCGCCGAGCCTGCCGCGCTGGTAGACCTGGTGGGCCATGAATGGGGCCTCAATTATCGTGTGCGTGGGCGCCATGCCGGGCAAGACCCGCTGCTGTTCCTGGACCTGCGCAACACCCGCGGCTGGGTCAAGGCGCACAGCGCCGGCAAGAGCGTGCTCAACCTGTTCGCCTACACCTGCGGCGTCGGCCTGAGCGCGGCGGCCGGTGGCGCGCGTGAGGTGTGCAACCTGGACTTCGCCGAGGGCAACCTGGCGGTCGGTCGCGAAAACGGTCTGCTCAACCCACAATTGCCAACCATGCAATTCGTGCAGTCCGACTACTTCCCGGCGATTCGCCAACTGGCGGGCTTGCCGATCACTCAACGTCGCGGGCAGAAACTGCCGAGCTATCCACGCTTGGACCAGCGCCAATATGACCTGGTATTGCTCGACCCACCGGCATGGGCCAAGAGCGCCTTTGGCACCGTTGACCTGTTGCGTGACTACCAGAGCCTGCTCAAGCCTGCGCTGCTCGCGACGGCCGACAATGGCGTGCTGATCTGCTGCAACAATTTGGCGAAAGTCAGCATGGATGACTGGCGCGAACAGGTGCTGCGCTGCGCTGAGAAAGCCGGTCGCCCGGTACGCGACTGGCAAATCATGACACCGGGTGCCGACTTCCCTTCCCAGGACCAGCAGCCACCGTTGAAAACTCTCATCCTGCAGTTGTAGTACTTTTCCCAAGCGGCCCGGTGCTTCGGAACCGAAATCCCGTGCCATACTCCAAGGCACTCCTGTTCGACATAGATGGCGTCACTCATGCCCAAAGGATTGATCCGCGCCACTGGCGCCTTGTTGACCGCCCTGGCTCTGTACAGCTTGCTGGGTTTTCTGATTTTGCCGGGCATCGCCCTTCGTATTGCCAATCAACAACTGGCCAATTACGCCACGGTGCCGGCACGCATCGAGCGTATCGAACTCAATCCGTTCAGCCTGGAAGTGACAGCCTGGGGCTTGAAAATCGGCGAACCGGGCAAAGAGCAAGTGGGTTTCGAGCGTCTCTACGCCAACCTGCAGATCGACAGCCTCTGGACTCGCGCCCTGCACCTGGCCGATGTGCAACTCGACCAACCCAAGACCGAGCTGCTGTTCGACAAATCCGGCCAACTGAACCTGGCGCAGTTGTTCAAGCTGCCGCCGAGCGAGCCGACCCCGGCCGATCCCGACGCCAAGCCATTCCCGCTGCGCATCGACAGCATCAAGCTGGCGGGCGGCTATGTGCATTTTCGAGACCTGCGTCCCAGCGAACCGATCGAATTTCTCTACGACAAACTCGACTTTGAACTGAAAAACCTCAGCACCTTGCCGGAAGACAACGCCGACATGACGCTGGTGGCCGCCGGCCCTGAGGGTGGGCAAATCGACTGGAAAGGCAATTTCAGCCTGGTGCCGATCACCTCCAAGGGCACGCTGAAAGTCACCGACGGCAAGATGAAGGCCTGGTGGCCGTATGTTCGTGATGCCGTGCCGCTCGTGCTGGAAGACGGTGTGCTGAATTTCAGCACCGACTACACATTCAGCCTGGCCAAAGAAACCGAACTGAACCTGACCAACACCGCCGCCAGCATTGCGCCGTTTGCTATCAAGGCGCCCGATGGCCGCCCATTGGTGCGCCTGGAACGCTTGGACGTCAGTGACACCACGGTGGACCTGGCCAAGCAGCACGTAGTGGTCGGCAAGATTCGCAGCAACAAGCTGGAAACCTGGGCCGCCCGCGAAGCCGATGGGCAACTGGATTGGCAAAAACTGTTCGCCAGCCAACCGAGCAAGCCGGCCAAGGCGCCCGAGCCCGCCAATGCGCCGGCAACGGCCGACTCGCCAAAGGCTGAACCGGCCGCGCCTGGCAAGCCCTGGCAAGTACTGCTCAAGGATGTGCAGCTGCGTAACTATCAGGTGCACCTGGCCGACCGTCAGGCCAAACCTGCGGTAGCGCTGGAACTGGGCCCCTTGAACGTCGATGTGCAGAACTTCGACAGCCTCAACCAAAGCCCGTTTACCTTGAAGGTCGACTCCGGCCTGGGTAAACAAGGCAAGATCCAGGCAACCGGCGAGGTCAATCTGAACCCGGTCAGCGCCAAACTCAAAGTGAATACCCAGGACATCGACCTGCGGGTTGCTCAGTCCTATATCAGCCCGTTCATTCGGCTGGAACTGCGCAGCGGCATGTTGGGCAGCAACCTGGATGTGAACCTCAAGAGCACCGAGCCCTTGGCGCTTCAGGTCACCGGCCGCGCTCAGGTCGACCAATTGCACACCCTGGACACGCTCAAGACCCGCGACTTCCTCAAATGGCAGCGCCTGGTGCTCGAAGGTGTCAATTATCAACACGGCGACAGCCTGTCGATCGACAAGGTCAACCTGCTGCAACCGTACGCGCGCTTCATGATCAATGATGACCGCACCACCAACATCGATGACCTGTTGATCCCGCAGCCGGCCGACAGTGGCGCTAAATCGGCAGCCAAGCCGGCGGCCAGCAAAGACAAGCCGCTGGGCATCCACATAGGGCAGATCGCGATCAATGACGGCTCGGCCAACTTTGCCGACTTCAGCCTCACGCCCAACTTTGCCACGGCCATTCAACAGCTCAACGGGCAGATCGGCACCATTGACAGTCGCCAAGCCAAACCGGCCAGCGTCGACATCAAGGGCAAGGTGGATCGCTATGCGCCAGTGACCATCAAAGGCAGCGTGAACCCGTTTGATCCGATGGCGGCGCTGGATATCGCCACCAGCTTCAAACGCGTCGAGTTGACCACGTTGACGCCGTATTCCGGCAAGTTCGCCGGTTTCCGCATCCGCAAGGGCCGGCTCAACCTGGACCTGCATTATGTGATCACCAAAGGCCAGTTGAAGGCTGAAAACAAGGTGGTGGTTGAGCAACTGCAACTGGGTGAGAAAGTCGACAGCGCCGACGCCGTGGATTTGCCGATTCGCCTGGCCATCGCCCTGCTCAAGGACTCCGACGGCAAGATCTCCATCGAACTGCCGGTCACCGGCGACCTGAACAACCCGCAATTCAGCGTGATGCCGATTGTCTGGCAAACCCTGCGTAACCTGGTGGTGCGCGCGGCGACGGCGCCGTTCAAGTTCATCGGTGGGTTGGTCACGGGCGGAGGCTCGGAAGATTTGGGCAATGTGTCGTTCGCCCCAGGCTCCAGCGAATTGAACAAAGACGCTCAAGGCGCGCTGAACACCCTGGCCAAGGCACTCAAAGAGCGCCCTACCCTGCGCCTTGAAATCGAAGGCACGGCGGCCGCCAGCAGTGACGGTCCCTTGCTCGCTGCCGAGCGACTGGAACGTGAATATCAATACAACTACTACAAGATACTGCAGCGCCGTGGCGATAAGGTTCCGGCCCAGGCTTCGCTGCTGATCGTCCCCGAGAAGGAAAAAGCGCCGTTGCTGGAAGGCATCTACCGCACCCGTCTGAAACAACAACCGCCGGCCGAGTGGAAAGACCTGAGCAGCGATGAACGCACCGCGAAGCTGCGTGACGGGCTGATCAAGTTCTGGGGCGCCAGTGATGTACTGCTGCGTCAACTGGGGCAAGACCGAGCCAGTGCCATCAAGGACTACCTGGTGGACAAGGGCCAGCTGGAAGATGACCGGGTGTACTTCATCGATGCCAACCTGGGGCAGGCGGAGAAGGATGGCCGGGTGGTAACCCCAATGCATCTGGATGCTGAGTAACAGTAACACCTGAGACACCCATCCAAATGTGGGAGCTGGGGGGGGGGGGGGGGGGGCGCCCCGGGGGGGGGGGGGGGGGGGGGGGGGGGGGCGGCGG